>JAUWZH010000121.1 GCA_030615435.1 Candidatus Brocadiaceae bacterium
TGGCCAGTCGTCACCATCGTACACCAGGAATTCCCCATCGGCTTCCCAGAACCCGAACTCGACCAGGATCCCGGCCTCGGGATAGTTCAGCTCCGTCAGAGCCGTGGCCTCAAGCGTGGCAGCAGCCTTTGCTGAACTGTAGGGTTCTCCCCCATGGAATTGGCTCATCAGTTCGTCCGCCGCCGCAAGAGCAGCGCTATCGGACGCGTTCTGCAGTCTTGCCTGCGCTACAAAGGCGTGTCCAACATCAATCGTCAAGGCACCCACGGCCAGGACGACGATGATGGCAAGCACAGCCATCACGCAAATCTGTCCGTCTCTGGATTGTGCCGAAGTGCCCATAGTGAAGCCCCTCCCCCTGCGTTTTTGTCTTTTGCTGAGTCGCAAGTTGCAACATGTTGCATTATAAGCAAACAACGTGCCTCTGTGGCGAAAAACTCCGGCGAGCCGAGCACAGCGCGTCCGTCGCGCTCTGGTCATCGTGCTTCATATTGACCCGTGGTGAAAGACGTGCACGGTTGCCGGGGCCTCTCAGCGGCGTTGCGCGTGCAGGCTGCGGGCGGTTGTGGTATGCTTGCCGCGAATTGCCTCGATTAAGGAGAGGAAGGGAAGAGCATGAGCACGTCGGTTCCTGAAGCTGAGATCGTAGTCCTGGGCAACAAGAGCCTCGGAACAATCGAAGGCTCGCTTTTCGGCCAGTTCTTGGAGTTGGCTGGCAGGTGCATCAACGGGGGCGCATACGACCCCGAAAGCCCGATGTCGCGGCCCGATGGGGTGCGCACGGACGTGCTGGAGGCGCTGCGGGAGCTGCGCCCCACCCACCTGCGCTACCCGGGCGGGTGCGCCGTTTCGTATTTCGACTGGCAGGAACTCGTCGGCCCGAAGGAGAGCCGCCCGCGGGCAAAGCTGCACCGAACCTTGCGCGGCGCCCAGTCCACCGCTTTCGGCATCGCCGAGGCGTGGGCGTACGCCGAGGAACTCGGCACTGAACTGTACCTGTGCGTCAATGCGCACACCCAGAGCCCCGAAGACGCTGCGAACCTGGTGGAGTACCTCAACGGAGCAGGGCCCACGAAGTGGGTGGACCTGCGGCGTTCGCACGGGCGGGAGGAGCCTTACGGCGTGAGGCTGTTCGGGCTCGGCAACGAGATCTACGGGGACTGGCAGGCCGGACAGAAGACCGCAGAGCAATACGCCGCCTGGTGCCGGGAGGCGATCCGGCAGATGAAACGCGCCGACCCTTCCATCAGGGTGGTGGTGTGCGGGTGCGGCAGGCCGAACCCGGAGTGGGACCGCACGGTGCTCTTCGCAACGATCGGCCTGGCAGACATGATAAGCATCCACAACTACTTCGGGCGCCCGGTGTTCCGGGACTCGATGGGGGCCAGCCGCGTGTGCCGGGAGATGCTCAATGCCCTGAACGTGGCGATAGATGAGGCGATGGATACGACCCTCGGGGTCCACCCGCGCGCACACCGGGAGTTCGGCATGTTGCCGGAGGTGCAAGAGAGGCCGGGCATCGCCTTCGACGAGTGGGGCGTGTGGTATCACGGCGACCGGGACCCGGTTCATTGCCTGGAGGAGGTCTTCAATTACGGCGACGCGCTCACCGTGGCCACGCTGTTGCACGAGATCCTGAGAAACACGCGCACGGTGAAGCTGGCAAATGTCTCCCTGGCGGTGAACATGCTGGGAACCGTCGTGACGGACCGGGACAGGTGCGTTCGGCAGACGACGTGGTATGCGCAGAAGCTGCTGCGTGACGGCCACTCGGGGCGCGTCGTGGAGACCGTGGCGGACGGGCCGGTGTTTTCGGCGAAACACGAGCGCTTTTTCTGCGGCGTGGTGGACCCGGAAAAGGCGAGGGACGAGACGCTGCCGACGCTGCGGCACTACGACGACATCGCGGCGCTCGACGTGCTTGTCAGTGTGGACGAGGCGGGGCGGAAGGCCACCATGTCCGTGGTGCAGAAGCTGGAGGACCGGCCGCTGAAGACCCGCCTGAGTTTCCGAGGCATCGAGCCGAGGGGAGGCCGGGTGAAGGTCTCGCGGCTCACCGGGGGTTCGCTCTCCGCCTCGAACACGCTGGACAGCCCTCACAACGTGGGAATTGAGACGGAGACGGCGCCGCTGAGCGAGGTCTTCACTTTCCCCGCGGCGAGCCTGACGGTCTTGGAGTTCGAGCTGTAGGGGTGGGCCGGGGATGCTGGAGTCCCTCGGCTGGAGGGGTTGTCACTGGAGAAACCGGGGGAGGGATTACAGATGAAGGGGTTGGGACGGCTGCAGGGAGTGAGGGGGCGGAACGCGGCGCTGCTGGGTGCCTCGTTAGCTTTTCTGGCAGTACTCACCTTGACGTTGTGGCTCTCATCGTGCGAAAAGGCCGGGGGCGGAAGCGACGTGCCAGTCGCTGGCCAGAAAGTGGAAGAAACCCGCCCGATAGGGGAAACCACGGGACAGGAACGGAGCACTCAGGATACAGCCGGACAACAGCAGATGGAACAGCCTCCGGCATGGAACAGGCCGCGGTTCGAGGAGCGCAGGGAGCAGCGCGAGCGCATGGTGCGAGAGCAGATCGCCGCGCCGGGCCGCGAGGTGAAGGACGCCCGCGTGCTGGAAGCGATGCGGCAGGTGCCGCGGCATCGGTTCGTGCCGACCTCGTATGGCTTTACGGCCTACGCCGACAGCGCCCTGCCGATCGGCCACGGGCAGACAATATCCCAGCCGTACATCGTGGCCATGATGACCGAATTGCTTCAGGTGGAGCCCGGCGAGCGCGTGCTGGAGATCGGAACGGGCAGCGGGTATCAGGCCGCCGTGCTGAGCGAGCTCACGCCCCATGTCTATAGCATTGAGATCGTCGAGGTGCTGTGTGAGCGGGCCTCTGAACTTCTCGCAAAGCTTGGCTACGAAACGATTAACGTAAAGACGGGTGACGGCTATTTCGGGTGGGAGGAACACGGCCCTTTCGAGGGTATCATCGTCACCTGCGCCGCCGGACATGTCCCGCCGCCGTTGCTCGAACAGTTGAAACCCGGTGGGAGGATGGTAGTCCCCGTGGGCGGAGCTTATGAGACGCAGTACCTGATCCTGGTCACGAAGGACGAGGGGGGCGAACTGCGTTCAGAGCAGATCCTACCGGTCCGGTTCGTCCCGATGACGGGGCGGATTCAAGAGAGGAAATGACCAGCGCCCCGGCCCAGCCTTCGGAGGAACCGCTTCCGGGCATCGCGTTGCCGGCCCTCGCCGTTTTCCTTATCTCCGCCGCAGTACTGGGGTTAGAACTGGCGCTCATGCGCTGCTTATCCGTGGCGGGCTGGCACCACTTCTCCTACCTGGTCATCAGCACAGCCCTGCTCGGCTTCGGAGTGAGCGGGACGCTGCTCAGCCTGGTCGGGCAGGCGCTGGAACGTCATTTCGGAACCTGGGCGGTAATCCTCACGCTGGCATTTGCGCTTTCGGTCACGCTCTGCTTCCGGGCCGCCCAGGCGTTGCCCGTGGACCCCCAGTACGTTCTCTACAGCGCCAGGCAGGCTGCCCTGATGGTGGTCTACCACATGGCGTTCTTCGTGCCCTTTCTGCTCGCCGCCACGGTCATAGGACTGTCCCTGATGCACTTCGGCGAACGCGTGCACGTTCTCTACGGGGCCAACCTCCTTGGAAGCGGCACGGGGAGCCTGGCGATGGTTTTCCTCATGTTCGTTCTTGCCGAGGTGAGACTCCTGTACGCGGTGGCCGCCCTGAGCCTCCTCGCCGGCCTCATCTGGACGGCGTATGTCGTGAGGACTGATGCGGCCCGCCGCGCACCATCGAGCGCCACGAGCAGGGGGGGCCTCATGAGGGGGCGTCCCGGCGTGATGCTCGGCCTCGCCCTGGCGGTGGTGGCCGCGACGCAGGTCCTCCTGGGCGTGCTGTGGCCCCTGGAGCTTCGGATTGACCAGTACAAGATGCTGGCGGTGGTTCGCCGTTGGGAAGCGCAATCCGATGCGCATCATCTGCTGAGCCGCCACAGTCCGAGGGGGAGACTGGACCTCTACGAATCGGGCCGCTTTCACCACACGCTCTTCGCGGGGCTGACCGCCGTCAGTGCCCCTCCGCCCCAGCTCATGATCCTGGCAGACGGCGCTCCGGGCGGCGTGGTGTTTGAGATCGAGAGTGCACAGGAGGCCGAGATTCTCGATCACACCCCCATGAGCGTCCCCTACCGTCTCCAGGAGCGCCCGCACGTGTTGCTGCTCGGCGAGACAGGCGGTGCGAACGTCTGGCTCGCGCGCCGTTGGAAGGCACCGAGGGTGACCGTGGTGCAGCGCAACCCCCAGATCATCCGCCTCCTGAAGGGGCCCCTGGCGCAGAGGGGAGGGCGGGTCTTCTCGCTTCCCGGAGTGGAAGTCGTCCCGGCCGATCCGCGCTTGTTTCTGGAGCGGGCAGAGGGGCTCTACGACATCATCCAACTGGTGCCAGCCGAAAGCATGGCCGCCGGGGTAAGCAGCATGTTGTCGCTGCACGAGGACTACCTGCTCACCACGGAGAGCGTGGCGCTTTGTCTTCGCAGACTCCGCCCCGGCGGGTTCCTGGCCATCACGCGCGGGATTCAATCGCCACCGCGCGACAACGTGAAAATCCTCGCCACTGTGGCAGAGGCGCTGGAGTCCCTCGGCATCGCCCGGTCCGGTCGGCACGTCGTGCAACTGCGAAACTATCTCGCCGTCACGACGCTGGCCACGCCCACGCCCGTGGAACCGGAGCTCTGTGAGGCGCTGTTCGGTGTCTGCGATGAACTCGGCATTGACCTGGAATGGGCGCCCTGTGCGGGCCTGAATCCCTCCGCCCAGAGGGCCCGCATCCCCGGCCCTCCCGGTGCGGAATACTCTTACTACCACTACGCGGCCCGTGAGATCTTTTCCTCCCGCCGGGAACAGTTCTTTGGAAACTGGGCCTACAACGTGCAGCCCGCTTCCGACGACAGCCCGTACTTCTACAACTTCTTCCGCTGGGAATCCCTGCCCCTGTTGCAGGAGGTGCACGGGAAACACTGGTTCAGGAAGCTGGAGTTAGGATACCTGGTCGTCGCGGCGGCACTGGGGGAGGTGGTGGTGGTCGGCAGTCTGCTGATCCTGCTTCCGTTGCTCTGGCTCAGGCGGCAGCCGTCCCGACGGGGCGCCCGTCTGCCGACCGCCGTCTACTTCCTGCTGCTCGGCATATCCTTCATGATGCTGGAGATGGTCTTGATCCTGAAGTTCACCCGTTTCCTCGGCGATCCCATACTGTCAGCCGGCGGCATTCTGGGCGCATTCCTGGTTTTCAGCGGCCTTGGAAGCGTGGCAAGCGGCCGCATGTTCCGTTCTCCCACGCGTGCCATAGGGGTTGCAGCGCTCGGCATCGGGGTCATCACGATCGGCTATGTCTTTCTTCTGGACGGGGTTTTCTCGCTGGCGGCCTCGTGGCCCACTGCCGGGCGGTTCGCCCTCTCGATGCTCCTTGCGGCGCCGCTGGCTTTCCTGATGGGGTGGCCGTTTCCCACGGGGCTGGCATGTCTGAGGCGGGGGGCACCAGCCCTGGTGCCGTGGGCCTGGGGCGCGAACGGCTTTGCGTCGGTTGCGGGCTCACCGGCAGCCGTTCTTCTTGCCGTCTCGGGCGGATTCAGCAGCGCTATGCTGCTCGCCGCTTTGCTCTATGGATGCGCGGGACTGCTCGCCTGGAAGCTTCCGGGCGCCCACCTGTCCCGATGAGGGCCTCCCGGGCTCACGCTCGCGGGCGGCCGCAGCTACCCTTCGTCCCTCGCCACCTCCGGCAGCAGGAACCCGTAGCCGTCCCGCTCCATCAGGTGCTTGAGCTTCTCAAGGGTCTCCGAGCCGTCGTAGGTGCCGACCACCGCTCCGCCCGATCCGCAGAACTTGCACGAGGCGCCGGCAGAGCGGGCTTTGCGCACCATCTCCATGTCCCCCTCGCTGATGGGGAATATCTGTGCGCGGAGGTCGAAGTTTCTGTTGACAAGCTCGGCAAGCTGATCCGAGTGCCCGGACAGCAATGCCTCCCGCGCCAAATCGGCCAGAGCGGCGATCTGGCTCATCGTCTCAACCACTTTGCCATTCCCCAGGTCGTAGCGCTCCCTGACCCGCAGGTGCGCGCGGCTGCTCTCGCTGCTCAGATCGGTGCGGTAGGCGATGTACAACGGTGGCAGGGCGGCGGTGTCAATCCTTTCGTAGCGACCGTGACCGTTCTGTCGCATGAGCTCCTCGTCGAAGTCCATGTAGACCAGGCCCCCGTAAGACTGCACCACTCGATCCTGCAGACCGGCGGTCAGGCCCAGCTCATCGGTCTCCACTGCAAGCACCACGTTGGGGAGAACGTGTTCGAGAATCTCCACCCCGTAGAACCCCATCAAGGCCTTGATGGCGGCCATGATGATCGCGCTGGAGCCGCCGAGGCCTACCTGCCGGGGGATATTAGTCTCGTAGCGAATGGTGAAGTTCCGCTCCGGCAGCCTGACACCCCTCTTGAGGCAGTATTTGGCGAACTTCTTCACGGCGGCTTTCATCAAACGCATGCCACCGTAGTAGCCGGTTCGCCGGACGCTGTCCACCAGGTTGTCCAGGCTCTCAAACACGGCGCTGTCCTGCCGGGCTGGTCGGAACTCCAGTTCCGGGCTTTCGTAAATGGTGACCTCCGCGAAAAGGTTCCTGAACGTGAAGGCTATGGTCTTGCCGTGGTAGCCGTCCGAAGGATTGCCCACCAGGCCCGCCCTGGCGTATACGCGCTTCCTGACTATCATCTGCTGCTCCATGTCAAGGGGTTGGTTCGCTGCGGCCCATGCCCTTCCCTGAGCGTGTGCCGCCCCAGAGCGCGCGCGAGCACATGGTCGCAACCGTCGTCAGTGTACTCGGCGCGAATGCACTTCTTGACCCTGGACTCGATCCGATCGAGCAGGGCGCCCTCCGGAACCCCGCCAGACGACCCGTCTCGAATGCCCCGGATACAGTCCAGCGGGGTGCTGTAGGCTCCCTCCTTTTCAGGATAATGATATGCGGTGAGCAGGTGGTCCAACAAGCGCGAGAGCCCCGGCGAGACGGAATGTGAGGCCACGATCCGATCCGTGCCGACGTCAACGACCCCGCCGCGTCGTATGAGGCGACGCCGGATTCCTCCGCGCCGGAACCACGTCCCGCTCGAATTCGATCTCCTCCATCTTGCAGGCGGGTCATCAGCCGGTAGATGCCGGGCTGACCCAGTATGTCCCGAAGCACACGCATGTCCTGGGCGGCGGCCTGCGCGCGTTGCTACCGCGGCTCCTCGCTGTACCAGGTGGAGTGCGGGCTGAGTTGCCAGTACTGGTCAAAGAATCCGGCGCAGACGTACTTGTTGCACTCCGTCCCGTCCTCGGATCTCTCGTCGGCGTAGACGATGAAGTCTGGCAGCATGTCGT
>JAUWZH010000369.1 GCA_030615435.1 Candidatus Brocadiaceae bacterium
CGGATTTCCAGCCGAGTTCCGACAGCGCCTCGGCCGCCGAATTCCGGGCACCCACATACCCGTCCCTCAGCACTGCAACCAGGGGCTCGATGGCACGTTCGTCGCCCAGCTTACCCAACGCCTCTGCCGCAGCAGGCCGCACCCGCCAATCCTCATCCTTCAGGGCTTCGGTGAGGGGGAGGACGGCGCGTTTGTCGCCCAGCTTACCAAGCGTCTCAGCCGCCTTCTTTCGTACACGCCACCCTGGGTGTCTCAGCAGAGCGATTTGCTGATTGATATCGCCTTCTCCGCCTGCCACTGTCTGGCCGATAAGCAAGAGCAGCAGCAGGAAGGACAATCTCGTGAATCCTATAGCCGGATCATTCGTGCACCGCATCGCATCACCTCCTTACCCGAGATAGAGTTGACCGCCACCAGTCGCGAGCCGTTTCCGCATGTTATTGCCAAGCAGCGGGTCTGTCAAGGTGGCGGTGTGCAAGCAAGAGAAGGCCAGGGCGCGTGCTTCCGGGTTTAGGGGCGTAGCGTCCGCCGCGTTGGAGCCTCTTTCTGAGGAAGTGGTCGCCTTCCTGTTCATTTGCTCCTCAATGTGCCCGACTCTCCCCCCCACGTTGAAAGGCGCCCGCCGTTTCGAAGACAATATCCGGCCATGGCCGAAGCAAGCAGACAGCGCACAGCCGTGTGGCAGAGTGGTCCGCCTTTGGTGCGGGGAGCCGGACGCCGTTGGTGGCCCGTGGCGTGGCTGGCGTGGGCGGCCCTGCAGCTTCTCATTCTCTCGCCCTCGGCGGCAGCGCCTGATCGGCTGGCTGAGGAGATCCAGGCGGCCCTCGCCGACGAAAGGCTCGGCGGGGCCAGGGTGGGGGTGTACGTTTGCGCCCTCGGCACAGGGCGGATCCTGTTCTCCCACCACGCCATGACGCAGTTCATTCCGGCCTCCAATCAAAAGTTGCTCACCGCCGCTGCGGCCCTCCGGGAGCTGGGGGCGGACTACCAGTTCGAAACGACCCTCTGGGCAAACGGTCCGGTGCGAGGGGCTGAAGGCACGCTCGCGGGCGACCTGATACTGCAGGGGGGAGGCGATCCGACCCTTGGCAGCCCTTCCTTCGGGGAGGAGTCCATGTCCCAGTTCGAACGGTGGGCCGCCGAGCTGAAAGCGGAGGGTATCCGACGCGTCGCGGGCAACGTGATGGTAGACGAGACATTTTTTGACCGACGTTACGTTCATCCCGATTGGCCGCGTGGGCAGCTCTGGCGCCACTACTGCGCCCCGGTCGGCGCGTTGTGCTTTCAGGACAACTGCGTCACCGTCAGCGTCAGGCCCGGAGCGGCAGCAGGCGAGAAGGCCCTCGTCCGTCTCACGCCGAGCGTCCCTTGCATGGAACTGGTGAACCGGTGTGAGACGAGCAGCAGGCGGCACGCGATCTGGTTCGACCGCAAGCCGGCCTCCAGGACGGTCGTGGTGGGCGGTCATATCCGAAGGGGTTCCGCAGGTTATTCGGGGCGGGTGACGGTGCCCGAGCCCGGGCTTTTCGCGGCGGAAGCCTTTGCGCAGGCCCTGCGCGAGGTGGGCATCAAGCTGGACGGGAAGGTGCGGATGGCGACGGGGGACGAGTTGCGGGGCCGGGCCGGGTGGCGCC
>JAUWZH010000164.1 GCA_030615435.1 Candidatus Brocadiaceae bacterium
GGGGTATGCTCGCAGGTCATTGAGCACGTTGCCCAGGTTGTTGAGGGTGACTGCTAAGTAGGGCTTGTAGATATGCGGTTCGCGCGCGGCAAGGTCCATGCGGATCCCCAGGGCCTCGTCGTAGGCTGCCCTGGACTCGAGGAAGGCGTGCTGATTCCTGAGCACATTGCCCAGGTTGTTAAGGGTGACTGCTACATAGGGCTTGTAGATATGCGGTTCCCGCGCGGCGAGGTCCCGATAGACGCCCAGGGCCTCCTCACAGGCTTCCCTGGCCTCGGGGAATGCTCGCAGGTCATTGAGCACGTTGCCCAGGTTGCCGAGTGTCATCGCCACGTCAGGCTGATAGATATGCGGTTCCCGCGCGGCAAGGTCCCGGTAGACGCCCAGGGCCTCCTGGCCTCTTTTCCTCGCAGCAGAGAGTCGTCTCAGTTTTGCCAGGCCTGAGGCAAGGATGGCTGCGAACGTGGCGTGCAGATCGTCAAACCGCTCGCCTCGCGCCACAACTCGGCAGCGCTCGCACGCCGCGAAAGATTCGCGCACGAGCGCTTCCTTCTGCTCAGGGGGGAACTGTTCAAACGATTGCGCTGCGACCGCCTGCGGGCGCAGGGCAAATATCTCCAGGGCGGCGGCAGCTGCAGCTCGCCCGGCTTGCCGCAAGCCGCCCACGAATGCCAGCACGGCTTGTGGGTCTCCAGGCGCCCCATCGCTCTGGGCCGCAGCCTTCAGTGCTGCGCTGACCTGCTCGTCGGCCGCGGCGTCACAGGCCGCCCGCAGCCTCTCCATATCCCCCGTCCTCAAGAACTCGCGCAGCGGCTGTATCCACGCACTGTCGTCAGTCATGCTCATCTTCACCTCCCGGCAATCGTCAATGCGGCGAGGCAGAGAACGAAGCGGCATTCTACACAATAGCAGTCTTCACCAGCCAGTGCGCAAACGCCGAGGCCTGATGGCCCTGGCGATTCGCTTCGAGCGGCTCGTGGAAGAGGAACACGTTGAGCACTGCGCCGAAATCGCTCGCCTGGGCCACGTCACCCGCGCACGAGTGACGCAGATCACGAATCTGTTCAACCTCCCTCCCGATATTCAGGAAGAGATCCTCTTCCTGCCCCGCACAGACGGCGGCCACGCCCCCATCCGCGAGCGCATGGTCCGTCCCATCACTGCCATCATCAACTGGCGCAAGCAGCGGAGAATGTGGAACGACCTCAAACGCGAGACTTGCTGATCGTGCCGGTCGTCCCACTCAAGCAGAACTGGTGGCGCAGGTTCCTGGGGGATCTGCCCGTTACCTCTCTCTACAGGTCAGTCTTCCCCTTTGCCGCAGTCCGGGAAGGAACCCCGTGCACCGGAGCGTGCCGGAGATCACGGCAGGCTTGCCCGCCGCCCGCTCAAGCAGCGCGAGGCGGATACTGCATCCAACCTGCTGCGTGGTCCCCGATGCAGCCGCTACCACCACGGGCCGCGCTCCTGGTAGGTCTTTATGAACCGTTCCACCGAGCGGTCGTAGGTCTTCTCCACGTCAGGTGGGAACAGGCAACCCGGCAGCTGTCCCTCGCCCCAGTGCGATTCCAGACAATCGCAGCAGATCCCACGCTTGCCGCAACTGGTGTAGGTACATGCGCACGACTGTCGCTTCTGCTCAACTCTACATTCCGCCATAGTCGCAACTCCCTGTTCTGTAAAATCGGATGCAGCGCAACCCGGTATTGGTGACACGCCTGCCCGGCGGAGGAGCATGGCATCCGCCTGCCTTAGAATCATCGTGCTTCAGGGCACGGCATAGCAGGTGTCTCTGTCACCAGGTGATATGCTAAGGGTTACAGTCCGTCTTGGCAAGGTGTTGGGTCCATGAGGGCCTATCAGTCAGGCGCCAGCCAACTGACCCAGCGCGCCGCCCACTCAAGCAGCGCGGGGCGGAGTCCACGGCGGCGCACGGCGCCAGCGCCGAGGGGAACTCAAGCACTGGCCGTACCGATAAAGTGAGGGCCAAGCATAGTGCGGCCGCCCGGGGAGGCGCCAGCGCAGGGGCCTCGTGGGCCGCAGGCCGGAGGAGAACATCAGAGCCCTCAGAGCGGCCCTCCTGGAAAACCGGGCGATTTTGCGCATAATTGTCGGGCGGGCGGCGTCTTTATAGTGGAGCAACTGAAGGGCGCATTACTGACACCAGATGCAGGAAGCGCTGACATGGACGACCTGAGGCTACTGCGGCGGTACGCTCGAACCCGTGACGCCGAGGCGTTTGCGAACCTGACCCGACGTTACGGGGCACTGGTCTACGGGGTGTGCGTGCGCGCGCTGGGCAACGAGCACGATGCGGCAGACGCCGCGCAGGAATGTTTCATGGACCTGGCGCGAAGCGCGGGATCCATCACTTCGTCCCTCCCGGGGTGGCTCCACGCCGCTGCAACGCACCGGTGCCTGGACGCGATCCGCGCCGCTTCCCGGCGCAGATACCATGAGGCCGTGGCTATGGCTCACAAGAACAACAAGGGCGGGCCGACGTGGGCCCAAGTCGGCCCACGCATGGATCAATTGCTCGAAGAGCTTCCAGAGGAGTTGCGCGTTCCCCTGATCCTTCACTTCCTCCAGGGCCAGAGCCAGGAGCAGGTCGCGGCCGAGTTGGGGATTAATCAGTCCACCGTCTCCCGGCGCCTGGAGAAAGGTCTCGCCCTGCTGCGGCGGGGGCTGCGGGGAGCGGGCGTGATCGCCTCCGCCGCCGTCCTGGCGGGGCTCCTGACGGAGAACGCCGTCCAGGCGGCCCCGGCCGCCCTGACGGCGGCTTTGGGAAAGATCGCCATCGCCGGCATAGGCGAGGCCGTCGGTGCGACGACGGTGGCGGGCGGCGCGGGGGCTGCGGGGACGACAACTGCCGCCAGCGCCACGGCTGCCGCTGTGGCGTCCGCGCCGGCTGCGGCAGGGGTGGGTTTCCTGCACGCCAAGCTCATCATTGCTGCCACCGTGGGCGCTCTGGCCGTCGGCGGCGCCGTGGTGGCATTGAAAGTAGCGGTGCCATCGAAACCGCAAGCCCCCCAACCCGTCACTCCTGCCAAGGTCGTCGTGGAGCGCGCGGGGAGCAAGCTCGCCTTTTGCATCGTTACCAACAGGATAGCTGTGGGGAAGTACGGCCCACAGATCAGCGAGGATGGGCTCACGCGTTGGGGGGAGGCGCTTGCGACCGGCGGCCCCGAGGCAGCCGGAGACGCAGGCCGGAGGGATTATCGGTGGCGGGAGGCTGGGTGCGAAATGCCGCCCGAGGCCGTCGTGCAAACCCATCAGGGCAAGTATTACGTGCTGCTGCACAACCAGCGTCCCCTGGCGCTGGTGCCTGACGGCCACCCCTGGGAACAGTGGGGCGTGGTCAGGGTCAGCGCAGTCCAAGACGCTCGTGGCCGCTGGGGCATCGCATTCGAGCTGGACGAGAACGGCGCGCGGGAGTTCGAGAGCATGACGCGCCAGTTCGTCGGCTTGGCGCTGGCGATCGTCGTGGACAACAAGGTGGTCTCGGCCCCAAGGATTAAGGCTGAGATACCCGGCAAGGGCATCATCATGGGGAGCTTCACGGAGCAGGAGGCGCGGCGTCTGGCGGAGGACCTGCGAATAGGAATGCCTGCGGCCTTCGCGTTCCATAACGCGGCCCGAGGCGGCAAATTGGAGCGGGTCCGCGAGCTGCTCGACGCCAACGACAGGCTCCTGGAAGTGGAGGACCCCGATCGTAGGGGCAATCGCCCCCTGCACAGCGCGGTGCGGCACGAGGCTGTGGTGAAGTTCCTCCTGGACCGTGGTGCGGACGTCAACGCGAAGGGAGACGAGGGACGCACGCCGCTGCACATGGCTGCCGCCGACGCGACCAGGGAGATCGTCGAGCTCCTGCTTGCGCGCGGCGCGGACGTGAACGCTGTCGACGAGACCGGCCTGACCCCGTTGTACATGGCCGCTGGTGGGGGCACGCCGGAGGTGCTGACGGTGCTGCTGGACACCGGGGCCAACATCAACGGCACGGGAAAGGTCGGCCTGACCCCCCTTTCCATTGCGGCGTTGCAGATAGGGCTCTCGAGGCGGCCGGAAGACGTGCACCGGGCCACTCAATGCAAGGACATCTTGCTGGCCCGGGGGGCGAAGCTCGACATCTTCTCCGCGTCCACTCTTGGCCTCGAGGAGCGCGTGGCCGAGTTCCTGAAGGCCGACCCGGGGGGGGCAGCCCGGCAGACTGCGTTTGTGGACTTCACTCCGCTCCACGCGGCGGCCATGGCCGGCCACGCGCGGGTGGCGGAAATGCTGATCGACGCCGGCGCCGACGTGAACGCCGTTGCTGCCGAGGAAAGCGGCTCCCCGCTCTACTTGGCGGGCGGTATGGGCCGGGAGGAGGTCGTGCGGCTGCTGCTGGACCTGGGGGCCGACGTCACCCGCGGGCCCGAAGGCCGGCAGCCGATCCACGCCGCCGCCCAGCGCGGACACAAGAGCTGCGTCGAAATGCTTCTGGCGGCGGGGGCCGACGTGAACAGCGCGGACCGCGGCGGGCGCACCCCCCTCCATCGCGCAGCCGCCGGCTGGCACACCCCCGTCGTCGAGTTGCTCCTCGCAAGGGGCGCCGAAGTCAACGCGAGGATGAAGAACGACCGCACTGCGCTGTGTGAAGCGATGATCGCGGCACAGGCAAGATCCCGCCGCGAGTCGATAGCCGACCTTCTGGCCGTTGTCAAGGTCCTTATCTCAAAGGGCAGCGACGTCAACGCGAGGGACGACGAAGGGCGCGCGGCGCTGCACTGGGCCGCCGTTACGGGGCAAGTTGAGGTCGCAAAAGCGCTTCTGGAAGCCGGAGCCGATCCCCTGATGGAGAGCCGGCCCGACCGGCCGTTCGATCTCTCACACAGGCCCATTGACATCGCCCGGCAGCACCCGGACCGCCCGGAGATGCTGGAGCTTCTTCGGGCCCACGCCGCCCTACTGATGGCCGCTGACAGGAAGGCGATTGAGGAGGCCGCGCGCAGACTTCTGGAGGCGGTCCGGGACGGTGACTACAAGACCATAGATGCCCTCGCGGCCTCTCACCGGGACCGCTCGGCGCGAGTTTGGGACGCATGGGTGGAGCAGGTGCGGGCGGACTACGCCGGGCAATTCGACCGACTGCTGACAATTGTCGGGTCTGACTTCCGGGGCGGCCTGGCGGAGGTGCACGTGCGCCGACCCGAGGGGGACAAGGACAAGCTGCTGGTGCTCGTGCTGATGCAGTACCCGGACGGCGGCTGGCGCGCGGTGAAGGCGCGCAACTCGCCGCGCGAGCCGGACACGGGACTACGCTGGGCCCGCAGTGCGTGGCATTACTTGCAGGAGTTCCGAAACGCCATCTTCGACGCGGCCGGCCAGACGGAGTCGTGCACGGTCTCTGGCAGCCTCTCTACGGGATTCCCGCGGGATGCCTTTGCGCTGTTTGCCAGGGTCAGGAACGGCAACCTGGTGCTTCAGATTTCGACGGGCTCTCCCGTCCAGACACCCGAGATGGAGGTGCAGGCTGACCGCGCCAAGTGGTGGAGCCAGCCGCTTGAGCTGAGGATCGCCCGTCGCATCAAACTCACGAGGGGCGACTTGCTGCTGGAAGCCCAGGACGGCAAGGCGACGCTGAGCCGCCCCGGCCAGAGCATCGTGTTCGACGTCCACGAGGGCAAAGTCAGGATCCGGCGTGGCGACGAGGTGACCACGGGGAAGGGATTCGCCATTGATCTGCTCACCTTCGAGGTCGGGCCGGCCCCCTGATCTCGCGCGCGCACCCTCCCGGCCCCACGCTTGCCTTGACTGGTCAGAACGCGGGGGCTGCCACGCACGCAAGACACGGGTCGCTTCATGGGAGGTGGGGTGTGGCGGCCGAGCGGGCGTGGGAGGCGGACTGAAGGCGACCACAGCGACTGGCCACGACCGATCAGCCGCCCGCCTCAAGCTGCACGGGGCGGGGAAGGATTGAAACGGCAGCGCCGCCGCCGACTCAGATGATTCTGGCGGCTAGCACAGGGGCGTCGGGAGCTGAAGTGTCGGCGGTCGCCGCGTGCTCGTCGGTGTTCGCCGTCTCAATCCCATTGGGATGCGCCGCCGTGGCGATACGAACGGCGAAGAGAT
>JAUWZH010000291.1 GCA_030615435.1 Candidatus Brocadiaceae bacterium
GCCCGACGGCCTTCGCCAGCCGATGGTCGCTACGGCCCTGGCGTGCGCCAAGAACCCCCCCGTGCTCCTCTTTGCGTAACATCCGGGCGCGCGGGACTTCGTGCCGCTTACTTTGGTCCTTGCGGCGCTTGGCCGCCAGCACCGTCTTGCCCGTCTCGTAGTCCAGCGCTCCCGTTGGTTCGTCACAGAGCAGCACGTCGGGGTTCTTGGCCACCGCCCGGGCGATGGCGACGCGCTGCTGATCGCCGCCGGAAAGCTGAGAGGGAAAATGGCTTGCCCTCTCGGCCAGGCCCACGAGCGCCAGTTCCTCGGAGGCGGAGTTGGCGCTGCCGGCGATCTGGGTGGCAAGTTCCACGTTCTCCAGCGCCGTGAGGGTCGGCACGAGGTTGAAGAACTGGAATACAAAGCCCACGTGGTTCCTGCGGTACGCGGTCAGTTCTCGCTCGCTGAGCCCCGACAGCTCCCTGTCCCGGAAGCGCACGCTGCCGGAGGACGGCGCATCCATCCCCCCGAGCAGGTTCAAAAGAGTGCTTTTCCCGCTCCCGCTCGGCCCCAGAATAACGATGAACTCCCCCTCGTGAATCTCGCAGGAAACGCTCCGCAGGGCCCGCACCGTCACTTCGCCCATGCTGTAATTCTTCGAGAGGTTCCTCACTGTATAGAGACCGGCGGCTGCCATGGCAACTCGTTTCTCCGCAGCCGAAAGCGCAGGCGAACGCGGCCGCTGCCTCCCCCCGCAACGCGTGCCCTGGGAAGGCGAGGAAGACATGGTACTCGCGGCAGTGAGGTCAGCACAAGAGGCTTTCACCGGCAGGCCCCCTTGCGCTTCTCGCTGTCGGGGCCGGCTGAGCCAGTCCCACGCAGTTGCCGGCTTCAACAATATCCGAGATTTTTCCCCGGGGCTCTTCGAGAACTGAAAACGTCAGGGTTGGCCGAACAGATCCCGCACGAAAAGGGCCACCCGCCGGCCGTCCTCTGACGGCGTCGGCGCCTCTATGACCGCCACCTCGTCCCGTACCACGCGGGGCCGAATGGCGGCATCGGCGAAATGCGCGCGGAAGCTCCCGGCGTCCTTGAGCATGAAGTGCAGCCGCCCGTCTTGAATCTGGATGGAATCCACGCCGGCCCGCTCGGCGAGGATGCGTATCTCCGCCTCCAGCAGCAGGTTCTGCACGGGCTCCGGCAGGGCCCCGAAGCGGTCCCTCAGGGCGCGGGCCACGCTGCGCACATCGTCCAGGTCGGCGGCACGGCCCACCTGGCGGTAGACCTCGATCCTTTGTTCAAGCGCCGGCACGTAGCTCTCTGGCAGCAGCGCGTTGAGGCCGATGTTGACGGTGGCGCTCGGGGGCTCCCGGATCATCTCTCCCGTGAGGCGGGCCGTGGCGCGGGTCAGCAGCCGACAGTAGAGGTTGTAGCCCACCGCAGCGATGTGTCCCGATTGCTCGGGGCCGAGGATGTTGCCGGCGCCCCGGATCTCCAGGTCGCGCAGTGCGATGTCGAATCCCGCACCCAGGTCCGAATAGCGCCGGATGGCCTCCAGGCGCTGGCGTGCCTCGGGGGTGATGGGGCGCTGTGGCGGGGTGAAGAAATAGGTGTAGGCCTTGTGGATGTAACGTCCGACGCGGCCGCGCAGCTGATGCATCTCCGCCAGGCCGAGCAGCTCCGCGCGGTTTATGATCAGCGTGTTGGCGTTCGGGATGTCGAGGCCGTTCTCGATGATGGTCGTGCTCACCAGCACGTCCACGCTGCCTTCCGTGAAACGCCTCATCACCTCCGCCAGGCGGCGCTCGGGCATCTGGCCGTGCGCCACTTCGACGCTTGCCTCCGGCACCAGCTCCCGCACGGTGCGGGCGACGGCCTCGATGTTGTGGACTCGGTTGTGCACCACGAAGACCTGCCCCTCCCGGCGCAGCTCTCTGAGCACGGCGTGGCGCAGCAGTTGCGCATCGAACTGCTGGACCCTCGTCTCGACGGCCCGCCTGTCGAGGGGAGGGGTCTGCAGGGCGGAGATGTCTCGCAGTCCCATCATGGCCATGTGCAGGGTGCGCGGAATGGGCGTGGCGGTCAGCGTCAGCACGTCCACGCTGCTGCGCATGCGCTTGAGCTTCTCCTTGTGCTCCACGCCGAATCGCTGCTCTTCGTCGATGATGACCAGGCCGAGGTCCTTGAAGCCCACGTCCTTTTGCAGCAGCCGGTGCGTGCCTATCACGATGTCCACCTGCCCGCCGGCCATGCCCTCCAGGACTTGCCGCGCCCCGGCGGGCGTGACGAAGCGGCTCAACATCTCCACCCGGACCGGGTAGTCGGCCATCCGCTCGCGGAAGGTCCAGCAGTGCTGCTGGGCCAGGATGGTGGTGGGCACGAGGACGGCCACCTGCCGCTCGCTCATGACGGTCTTGAAGGCCGCCCGCATGGCGATCTCCGTCTTGCCGTAGCCCACGTCCCCGCAGATCAGGCGGTCCATGGGGCGGGGGGCCTCCATGTCGGCCTTCACTTGCTCGATCGAGCGGAGCTGGTCCTCGGTCTCCTCATAGGGGAACTCGGACTCGAACTGCCGATGCCACTCGTCGTCGGGCGGAAACGCTATGCCCCGGCTGCCGTGGCGCAGCGCCTGAAAGCGCAGGAGCTCGGCTGCCAGGTCCTCGACGGCCTGCTCGGCCTTGCGGCGCGCCGCCCTCCAGCGCCGGCCGTGCAGGTTGCTCAGTTCGGCCCTGCGCCCGCCCACGCCGATGTAGCGGTGAACCATCTCCACCCGCTCGCTCGGCACGTAGACGCGCACACCTTCGGCGAACTCCAGGTCAAGATGCTCCGCCCGGCGTCCGTCGCTCTCCAGCACCCGCGTGCCACGGAAGCGCGCGATGCCGTGCAGCACGTGCACCACGATGTCTCCCGGTCGCAGGTCCGAAACGTCCGTGATGGGCCGGCCCTGCTCGGCGTGTCTCAGCAGCCGCCGCTGCCGGTAGCGCCCGAACAGGCGGTGGTGGGGGATGAACGCCAGCCCTTCCTTGGAGAACAGCACCCCGTGGTTGAGCCGACCCCGCTCGAAGTGGATGCGTTCGAGCGGCCCGAACTCCCGGTCACGCAGCAGGTTGCGCAGACGGTCCTCTTCCGCCGAGCTCATGCAGTACAGGCGCGTGTCCTCGTGCTCAGTGCAGAGCCGCTCCAGCTCGTCGAGCGTGCCCTCCAGGTCTATCCCGAAAGCGTCCCGCTGCCGGCACGGGATCCTGACCTCGCCCCTGTCGGCGGGCTCGTCGCCGGGTGTAAAGGACACCACGGACCTGTGGGCGAGCCGTTGCCTCAGCTCGGCGGGCTCCGCCAGGAATCCGCCCCTCTCCGCTCTTTCGGCGAGCTCGCCGGCGCGGCGCCACGTTCTCTCCGGCTCGACCACGAAGACCGGGGCGTCCTGCGCCAGGTAGGAAAGCAGGCTCGCGGCGCCGACCGTCGG
>JAUWZH010000281.1 GCA_030615435.1 Candidatus Brocadiaceae bacterium
CGGCCACGCGCATTATCGCCCGCATGAGCTTGCGCCATGGTGCATCTTTCTGGGCCCCCGGGGCCGTGGACGTGGCAGTCGAAATGGGGGGGAAGGTCCAGAGCGCCTATGGTGGCATGTCCATCCGGATGGGTGCCTGCAGCTCTGCCAGATGGTGCCTTCGCCAGCACATCTTGCCACCTTGCCCATAACCACTGATTGTGCTACAGCCTGCGGCTCGTTTTCGCAACACCTAATCTCGGGCGAAAGGCTCGCCACGGCGGGAGGGCGAGTCGGCCACTGGCCCTTGACGACCCTGCCGGAGAAGCTGGTGAAGATCGGCGCGAGGGTCGTGAAACATTCACGCTACGTGATCTGCGAGCTGGCCGAGGTTACGGTGCCGAGGGAGCTCTTCGCCGCCATTCTCGGTCGGGTTCAAAGAGTGGCATCTGCTCCGACCTGACGCGGGAGGCACGCAGCGCCCCAAGTTGACTGCTGGCGAGGACTTCCGCAAGGGCGGTCTGTCTCACGACCAGTGAGCACGGTCTGACAGGACCATTCCGGGACTCGCGCTGGCCAGCTCTGCGAGGGCCGGAGGACCTACATCGAGTGGACGGCGAAAGAGATCGTGCTGCCGACCATTCCCGGCAGCAAGGCAAGCGGCGCGATCCTGAAGGTAGCTGGCATCACGGGACGCATCCGAGGCATGAAGCACCAGACCGCTGAAGGCGATTCCTTCCGGCCCGATCTGGTCATTCTCGACGATCCCCAGACTGACGAGTCGGCGCGCAGCCTGTCGCAGTGCCAGGCGCGCGAGAGCATCCTGGCCGGCGCCGTGCTCGGCCTGGCCGGCCCGGGCCGGAAGATCAGCGGCATCATGCCGTGCACGAGCGCCTCGGCATGGCGATGGCCGATCCCCCCTGCCTGTCCATGTTCGGCCGCAAGGCCATGCAGCACCGCCTGTTCGCCGACCATCTGACGGCAGAATATCGGGTCAGGACCGAGGGCCGCGGCCGCACCGTGAACGAGTGGAAGCTCCCCGCCCACAAGCCCGACAACCACTGGTTCGACTGCGTTGTGGGTTGCGCCGCGGCTGCCTCCATGCAAGGCGTCGAGCGCATCGGCGCCGCCGTCCAGCCGCAAGGCGAGCGGAAGCGCCTCAAGCTCTCCGAGATCCAGAGGAGCAAGCGCAGATAAACAAGACACTTGACAGGCAGAAGGCCGAAACCTACGATAAACGCGGTTTTGAATGCCGGCACTACGGCTGCCGACACTCCCGCGTCGTCTACACCCCCTGTCGGGTGGCGGCTAGAGCACGCTTGTACGTGTCCGCACAGCGGACTAGTGGCCTGTTGGACAGAGCGGCTTGTATTCCTCGCGGCTCGGCCAAGCAACGGCGCCGCCCGACGAAAAGTCGGGAGCAGTGGCTCGTCCCGCTCGGGCATTTTGTAGTCGGCTTCAGAACTACAAGGTGAATAGCTGAACAGGCCACTTGACTGGCGGATACCGGCGTCGTTCGGAGCGTCGCTGGCGGGCAGTCCGCCCCTTTCTCCGTTCCAGCCAACGGACCAACATCAACCGGTTCTTTCATGAACACCAGCCCAAGAAGCGGGAGGGAGGCAGGTCAACATGCGGTTCTTTAGCAGATTCAAGCGGTCGCATCGTTCTGAAGCCATAGACCTTTCGCAGGCAAAGGAAAGGCTGCTGTCCCTATCATCCAGAATCGACAACGTCAAGGCGGATTCACTATCGCCGGATGTGGAGGAGGCAGCGGACGAGCTGTTAGATCTCTGCGAGCAACTCCTCCGACGGGCTGTACCTCCGGATTTGGCTTTGCTGCGTAAGTGTGGCGTGGATCCGGACGCATTCCTTTCCCGACTGGATCGGGCAGCTGACAGCAAGGTGGTCATCGCCATCGACTCCGACTTAGACGACAGGATTCAACTCCAGATAGAAAGGCTCATCCTCTCCAAGCTGAAGGACGCTGTCAGGCATGAGTACATGAGAGCGTGCATGACGAAGCTGGCTGCGGTCATGATCCGCACAGGTACGGGCATCTCCGAGAAGAGAAAGCAGGCCCGAGAGCTCTTGGGCAGAGCCTCAAGGCTCTTCGCAGAACTGCGCGACGAAGAAGGAGCGTCGTTCGTGAAAGCGCAGCTGTCTTCTTTGGCTTTGCAGGTCGACGGCGAAGAAGTCGAGGAAACGAATCTGCATGACGGAGATGAAGTCATACTCCGCTGTCCTTGCTGCCGGGAGAACCGAGCCTGTAAGCCGTTCCCTCCTGATACAGGACAGCTTGTTCTAGTGTCTGTTCGCGGTAGGACACCCTATCGCGGCATCCTGTTCTGCCGTGAAGGCCTGCACTTCTGCTGTGGGGTGAAGGCTCGCTGGGTCAGGTTCTCTGGGATGAAGGAGACGCTCCGTCGCATGAAGGCTACGGGGCAGGCTCCATCTAATGCTGAGCTATTCGCTGCGAAATGTGGCCATACTGGCTGTGACGAAGACCTGTATGTGCTGCCAAAGGAGATACTGGATCAAGCGAAAGCAGCAGGCCCTGAAGTGCTCAAGGCAGTTGCAGATGGTCTGCGGAGCCGGGGCCATGGACGTTAACCGAGAATTCGAGGCCCACGTCTTCAGACATGTCCGCTGGATTGCCGAGCGACATGGCTCAGAGGAGGCTTCCAGACTGCTCCCGCTGCTCCGCCAGAGCTTCGACCAGTTGGAGCGCGCCATACGGCACATCGAAAGCGGGGAGTACTTGGATGCACTCTCGACGCTCGACGATATCCTCGAGCGAAACCGACATCCTTACCTCTTCACTCCCGCGTCTGTTGCGCAGGCCGGGGTATATGGCCGCGATGCCCTTCTTGCGTCTGAGCGCGGACCGGAGTGTCTTCCGTGGGCCCTATACACACTGTCCGTGATAGAGGCCCAGGATCCTGAGATCAGGTACTCTGACGATCTTGCTGACGCCCATCTCCTTCTCCTGGAGGAATTACGTGCCTTCCGAGGCGCGGATGTGGAGCTTGTGCTCCGCAAGGCGAAGGACTTAGCTCAGAGCGCATGGGACCGTAAGGATGAGATGGCTGGCGCCATGATGGAACTCAGCCTAGGTCATGTCTTGGTGACAGCCGGACGATTCGATGAAGCCCGGCAGCGCCTCGAAACGGCAGTATCGCGGCTGTGTCCGGACCGGGACTCGCTGATATGGGCCATACGATGCTGTGTGTTGGCGGAAATCGAGGCAAACACCTCTCGGCTCTCGGAGGCCAAGACAGCCGCCGAAGAGGCAGAGGACGTGTTTCGTCGCAAGGGCAGAATCAGTCAAGCATTTCAGGTCGCCAACACCATGGGAGATCTCTTCTTCTCTCGATCGGCTTGGTCGGAAGCCGGTGCGTTTTTGAGCCGGGCAACTGAGGCGGCGACTATGGTGTACCAGAGCAGGTTGCTCGGCTCTGAGCGGCAGGCGTGGCTGAGCGAGGTCGGTAGCACCTATCGTCATGCAGGTTACGCTTTGGCTCGGGATGGCTGCTTGAGTGGCGCTGCAGTTGCCTTGGAACGAGGTCGAGCCCGAGCCCTTAATGATGCGTTCTCAAGTGACCGCATTTCACTTCAGCGCGTCCA
>JAUWZH010000160.1 GCA_030615435.1 Candidatus Brocadiaceae bacterium
GCACTGGGCGGCAGCCTGGAAGGGCGATAAGGATTTTGCACGACTTCTGCTGGCAAAGGGTGCTGACGCCAAAGCGGAGAACAAGGGCGGTTGGACACCCCTTCACCACGCGGCCTGCTCGGGCAACGGGGAAATGGCAGAGGTCCTTCTCGCCCACGGCGCTGATGTTAACGCCAAGAACAACGATGGCCGGACGCCCCTCGACATCGCAGTGAAAGAGCACCACGAGGACGTCGCGGAAATCCTCCGCAAGCACGGGGCAAAGGATTGATCGAGTTCACGATCGAACCAGCCTGCGATTGTCAGCAAAACGGAGGGGAGCGATATGCACTAACAGCAGCGCTTTCTTTCCGTTTGCTCGCGGCGCTTACGCTGTATCTTCAGATTTCGCCCTTTTTCCCAAGCTGCGCGCACACGATCACTTGTAGGGAATCGCCAATCCAGAATCGAAGGCTTTCCCCCCACGCGGGGGGGGCTTTCATTGCTGCCAGTCTGGATAGAGGCTCCCAAGCGCCTGCCGGGCCGCTTCCTGCTCGGCGTCCTTCTTGGTCTTGCCCCAGCCGGACCCCCTCTCGGCGCCGCCCACCCGGACCACCGCCTGAAACCGCTGATCGTGCTGCGGCCCGACCGCCCTCGCCGTCCTGTAGGCGGGGAGCTCGTGTCCATCGCCCTGGACGAGCCGCTGGAGGAGGGACTTGAAGTTGTGGTTGTGTGCGCGCCGCTCGGCCGCTTTCAGCTCCGGCTCGAGGGTGCGAACGACGACCTCCCGCGCCTTCTCCAGCCCCCCGTCAAGAAAGACCGCCCCGATCAGGGCCTCGTAGGCATTCGCGATGAGGGAGGTGGGGTATCGGCCACTTTGCTCCAGTGCGGGGTCCGTGCGCAGGTAGCTCTCCAGCTTGAGCCGCCCCCCGGCCCGTGCCATGCTGCGCCGGTTCACGGCGGCGGATTTCATCTCGGTCATCTCCCCCTCGCTGTATCGCTCGGGCCACTGGAAAAGCCTCTGCGCCACGATCAGTCCGGCCACCGCGTCCCCCAGGAACTCCAGCCTCTCGTAGGAACTGTAACCGGCAGGTTTGAGAGAGGAGTGGGTCATCGCCTTGCGCAGCAGCGACATGTCCTTGAAGCGATACCCCAGGGCCTCCTGAAGCCCTGCGAACTGCACGTGTGCCTCAGTCATGGTCCGTCTTCCCGCAGGACGACGTCTCCCCCCGCAGACCCTCGACGGGGCTCGCTTACTGTTGCTTCTTGAACTGCGCGAGCGCTTCCGCCTCGCTCCGGAACATGGAGAGTGCGCCCCTGACCTGTGCCAGGGAAAGGGTGTCGGTTTTCTTCTCCTCCAACCCGCTCACCATCAGCTTCCCTCCGTAGCGGCGCATCTCCTGCGCACAGTCCACGAACGTCGCCAGGCCGCTCGTGTCCACGTAGTCGGCCTCGTCGAGGTTGACCACGAGGACCGGCGGCTTCACCTTCAGGAGGCTCTGGAGCGCGATTCTCAGCTCTGGAGAGCTCTCCAGATCAACCGAGCCGCGCACCCTGAGCACCGCCACAGGGCCGGCGTCCTCGTGTGTGATCTCGAGCTTACCACTGCGCATCGTTTCTGCCCAGGCGCTGCAAAGTGGGTTATTGATGCCTGCGGATTGAGCGCTGAAAAGAGGACATCCGCTCTCGCCTGCCCTGCTTGTCCCGTCAGTAAGAGCCTCGCCATCCTTCCCGGCCGGGCCGTCAGAAGGGCCAGGCCAGGCCGAGTCCGGCCCACGGACCGCTGAAATCCGCCTCGGCCCGCGGCATGCCGGGGCTCACAAACCGGATGACACTGCCGCCGCGGCGGTAGGTGTCGAACTTCAGGTCGAGGTCACCCGCCCGGACGAACACCTCCAGGTTCCCCACGATTTTGGCGCTCATGCCCACACCGGCGCGGAAGCCGAAATCCCGGTCCCGGCCAGAGGCCCGATACTCGTTCTCCTTCTCTACGTAATGCGAGAAGTAATACCCCGCCCCGAGCAGCGCCTCCAGGTCCACCGGCCCGACGGCGCGCGGCCAGACCTTCCGCCCGTACAGCTCTGCGCCGTCCACGGTGAGGTCCATGCTGAAATGCTGCGGCATGCCCATGAAGAGGAGCGAACCGTCGGTGGCGGCTTCGAAGCGCTGGTAGGCGAGACCGCCGTACCAATTCGTTGCCACCTCGTACTCCAGCGAGACGCCGTAGCTGACGTAGCGGTCTATCTCGTCAATCGTTCCGGAGAAGTTCTTGTTGATCCACTTGATGTAGTCGTTGGCGGCCTTCATCTTCGGAAAACCGATGCCGGGATGCGCCACGATGCGGAACCTCGTCTCGCCGGCTCGTTCCCGCTCGAGGGCGGCGAATTCGATCCGTTCGAGCTCGCCCTCCGCGACTCCAGCGCCGACGCCGGGACGCACCGTGACGCGGAGCGCCTGTGGGCCCGGCACGTCGGTTTTCAGGCTGGCAACGGGCGCGGGCGCGAGGGCTTCGGCGGCCGTGACGGTCGCCTCCTGCGGCCTTATCTGCTGTCCCGGGGCCGGGAAGAACGTGAAGGTTACCCTCTGCGTCGGCTCCAGCCCGAACACCTGCGCCGTGATGGGCGTCCACGCGTCCGCCTTCGGTGTCCGCAGCATGGCTATGTTGTAGCCCCAGGAGGGGCAGGTGCCGGAAATGGCCCACCCCGGTGCGGAGACCAACTCCACCCTGCTCGTTCCCGTCGTCGCTTTCAGGCCGGTGCCGACCACAGCCACCTGGTTCGCCCGGGTGGCCACGACGGTCGTGGCGGTCCCGTCAATCCTCACCGCATACTCCTGCGGCGGGCCGAGGGGCACGTCCACGGCGTCCGGGCGGACCACGTTGAAGGTCTCGCTGACGTTCCCGTTGCGCACGTCTATGAGCCCGTCCTTCGGCTCGATGCCGGTGAATCCGTCTGGTGGGGCTCCCTCCCCGTCCTGGACCAGGCGCACTATGCCCTCGGTGCCCACCAGGACGATGCTGCCGATCCTGGCGGCCTTTCCCACCTTGACCGTGATGGAGTCGCCGTGCACCTCGATGTCCGGTTCGACTTCATCCTCCGGGACCTCTTCCCCGTCCACCGCCACGAAGCGCGCCTGCACGATCTCGCCCACGAACAGCCTGTTGACCTCGGTCTTGCCGTCCAGGGCGGTGAAGTAGGCGGTGGTGGTGACGCGCTGTGGGGCCGCCTTCTCCCCGGCGGCCTCCTCGCCCGCCCCCCGTGCTGCCGCAGCGCCCGCGCACATCAGCCAGATACACGCCACTGCCAACGGAAGTCTCTTCATCTTCTCACCTCCCCAAAGCGCAAAGCCCCGTCTCGCACGTCCTCAATTCCCGCACGGAAAGTATAACTTCACAATGTTGCCGCCGTCAATGCTTGGATGCCCTCCTGCCGGGGCAATGACGCTCGGCGGTCCGTGGAAACCCCCTCAGAAGAATCGGATCCTCGTGAGGGAGGCGCGGGCTCCTTCTGTTGACGTCAGCTTTGCGTAGACGGCGAGTGCGCAGGAAATGTCCTGGACGGCGAGGCCGGTGGAGTCGAACACGGTGACCTGATCGGGGCGGCTCCTCGCCGTCTTGCGGCCCGTTACCACATCGCCGATGTCGCAGGCGATGTCCTCGCGCGTGATGAGGCCCTGCGCAAGGGGCACGTTGATCTCGCCGCTGTGGGACGCCTGTTCCCAGTTGTCCGTGACCACTTGCGCGCGCCGGAGGATGGAGGGATCGAGCTCCTGCTTGCCCGGGGCGTCGGCGCCGATGGCATTGATGTGCGTGCCGGGTCGGACCCACTCGTCTCGGACGATCGGCTCTCGCGCGGGCGTGACCGTGACGAGGATGTCGGACGCGCGCACGGCCGCTTCTGCGCTCGAGGGGGCGGCCTCGATGCCGTGGCGCTCCGCGCCCCAGCGGCAGAACGCGCGGGCTTTCTCTGCATCGAGGTCACAGGCCAACACCTTGCGGATGCCGGGCCTGGTTATCATCAAGCCGTCCAGTTGCGTCTGGGCCTGCCGGCCCACGCCGAGGAACCCCGCGACCTCCGCATCCTGCCGCGCAAGATACTTCGCCGCCACGGCGCCTGCCGCGCCGGTGCGGAGGTTCGTGATGTAGGTGCCGTCCATCACGGCGAGCGGGAAGCCGGTTTCCGGATCCACCAGGGAGATAAGAGCCATGACGGTGGGAAGCTCGCGGTTGGTGGCGTGCACGTTGACGTTCTTCACGCCCGCGATGCCCAGAGTGGGCGCGTGGACGGGCATGCAGCGCAGGTCGCCCTTCTCGAAGGTGAGGTAGACCTTCGGCGGCATCTGCACCTTTCCCTCACCGTAGAGCCGGAAGGCATTCTCCACGCACTTCACGGCATCGGGCATTCCGAAAGCGGCCTCGATTTCCGAGGAGGTGATCAAATAGGTATCATTGTGCGCCATCGGATCTTCCGCGTGCCTCCACGCGACAGGATAGCACCTGGCTGCACCCGTGGCAACCGCCGTGAATCCCCGCAAAACGCTGAAAGGCGGAGGTTCTGCTGCGGCGGGCCTGGACTCAGCGGGGGGGGAGGAGGAAGTTCGGCGATGCCGCATGGAGTTGCGGCAGGGGACGTGAGCGAGGTCAGCGCTCTTCAGTTGGCAATGCGAAGTGCGCCGTCCGGATCGCGGCGCTGAGGGGCGACTGCTCCCTGTTTCGGATGCGGACTCATGCCGGGCGTCACTGCACGAGTTGCACCCGGTAGAGGTTGGGGCTGGTGGTGGAGCCCCCGACGGCGGCGTCGTGGATAGGGGTAAGGTACTCAATACGGGTGTCAATGTGCTGGTCGCCGCCTGTGAGATCGCACTCCATGATGGTGAGCGCCAGGAAGCGGACGAGCCTGAAGTGTGCGTTTGCCCCCTGTCCGGTCACCTCGTCATATACGCAGACAGTGAGGACCTCTCCTATTCTCTGTTGAACGGCCCCTTCTATCGCGGCGCGAAACCCCGGGCTTCCCTCAAAGAATGTGTACCCGTCCACAGGATCAATGGTAAAGCCGCCGTCGTAGCCGTTGAGAATCCAGTCTATTATCTCCGGAGTGCCAAGGCTGCCGCCGTCGAGATTCAGCAGTCCGAAGCAGCCAGGGACGGGTTCGGAAATCGGGTAGATTGTCATCGGCTCGCCCAGCGCAGGCACATCATCCTCATAGATGGCAAACGGGCTCAGACCCTCGTAAACGGTCCTGATGTTCGTTCCTATCCCGGCCACGGCCGACCTCCGAAGCTCCACGTCGGCCAGTCCCACGACAGGGGCAAAGAGAAGCTCCAGACGGCCGCCCGGAGCCGTCGTATCACGAAACGTGGTGGCTCGCACTGCCATAGTACCGCTCTGTGGCCAGTCGTCACCATCGTACACCAGGAATTCCCCATCGGCTCCCCAGGTCCCGAAGTAGACCAGGATCCCGGCCTCGGGATAGTTCAGGTCCTTCAGAGCCGTGGCCTCATACGTGGCAGCAGCCTTTGCTGAACTGTATGATTCCCCCCCGCGGAATTGGCTCATCAGTTCAAGCGCTGCCGCAAGAGCAGCGCTATCGGAGGCGTTCTGCAGTCTTGCCTGTGCTACAAAGGCGTGTCCAACATCAATCGTCATCGCGGCCGCCGCCAGGACGACGACAATGGCAAATACAGCCATCACACAAACCTGTCCATCTCTGGATCGCCCTGGGCCACTCACCGCATGGTCCCTCCCTCGTCTTTGTCTTTCACTGAGTTACAAGGCCAGACATATTAGTATAAGCAAACAACGTGCCTCTCTGGCTGTACTGCTCGGAATCCCCCCCATCTCGCTGAGGTTCTTCGGCATTCAGTTCGGGCGCTTCAGCTTGCCTCTGCCCGACAGGATAGCCCCCGGCTGCGCCCGTGGCAACCGCCGCGAATCCCTGGGAAACGCTGAAAGGCGGAGGTTCTGCTGCGGCAGGCCTGGACTCAGGAGGGGGAGGAGGAAGGTCGGCGATGCCGCGTGATTGCGGCAGGCAAGCGCGGCGCAGAACGCCGGTTGTGGCCGGGGAAACCCCCCCGTCTAAAAGAAGCCTCCAGCACTACAGGCCGCGCGCAGCCTGCTGCGCAAGAAGCAAGCAGGCGACAAGAGGGCGGGCTTTGCCCGACCGGTTGCAAGGCGCCGCTGTGCTACTTCGCACGCGGGGCCGCAGCAACTTGACGCATGCGCAGCTTATTGCGTCCTTTTGTGAGGAAAAAGGTCTGTAACAGCATTACGGGG
>JAUWZH010000132.1 GCA_030615435.1 Candidatus Brocadiaceae bacterium
ATGACCCTCAACAACCTCGGCATAGTGATCTGTTTTCAGCGGTGAGCTCCAGAGGACAGGGCAGCCTACGACGAGGCCCTGGGCGTCTACCGGGACCTTGCCGCGCGGGAACCGCATATCTACAAGCCCGACGCAGCGATGACCCTCAACAACCTGGGCAACGTGTTCAATGAGCAGCGCGCCTTCCCCGAGGCCAGGGCAGCCTACGACGAGGCCCTGGGCGTCTACCGGGACCTTGCCGTGCGCGAACCGCATATCTACAAGCCCTACGTCGCGATGACCCTTAACAACCTGGGCGCCGTGCTCAGTGATCAGCGCGCCTTCCCCGAGGCCAGGGAAGCATACGAGGAGGCTCTCGAGATCCGCAGGGATCTTGCCGCGCGCGAACCGCATACCTACAAGCCCGACGTAGCAGCCACCCTCAACAACCTGGGCAACGTGCTCAATGACCTGCAAGCATTCCCCGAGGCCAGGGAAGCCTGTGAGGAGGCCCTGGGCGTCTACCGGGACCTTGCCGCGCGTGAACCGCATATCTACAAACCCTACGTAGCACTCACCCTCAACAACCTGGGCATCGCGCTTGGGGAGATGACGAAGGCCGAGGAGGCGCTCAGGGTGCATCGAGAGGCGGTCGAGGCGGCGGAAGCCGAAGGTGTGGACGAGGGGCGACGTAGTCTCGCGAAGACCAACGCTGTATCAAGCTACAGATTCCTGGTCGAGCACTCAGCGAGGCAAGGAGACCAGCACGGGCTTTTTGGCTATCTGGCAGCGCGAAGGGAGCCCGACTACCTCGCGACACATCCGAGGGTACCAGGCGGCCTTGCGGAGGCGTGCCAGGCCGTCGGCAAGCTCAGTAAGGCGGTCGGGAAGGAGGCAGAGGTGTTGATTGTGGAACCCCTGTCACAGAGTACCTTGTTTGCCCTTCTTACCGCCGAGGATCTTCAGCTTGAGCTTAGGCCGAATGCGGTGAAAGAAGGCTGGCATGCGGGTTTCGGCGACCTCCTAGCAGCATACAACGACTGGTTCAGAGCGGGCGACTTGGTGGCAGAGATCAACCGCCGTATGCGCACAGCGACAAGGGATGGCGATGCAGAAGCGGAACGATTGCTGCGGGAAAAGCTTCTTTCGGCTCGACGCGGAATGGTATCGGCCGCACAGCGCATTCGGAACGAAGCGGCGGCGGCATTCAGGTCTTTGCCGGCGTTCGTGCAGGGCGCGTTCCAGCCCCACAGTGGACGATATGTCCTGCTGTCCACGACGGGCGGGTACGACCGCTTCCCCTTCGAGGTACTACGCTACGGAAAAGGGGAAGGCGACTACGTGGGGCTCGGCCGGACTTTGACGCGCATCATGGGAATCTCGGCGGGCGCACTGGACATCCTCCGGCCCGCCACGGCAGGCGATGAACAGCCCACGGCTCTTGTTGTGGCTAACCCCAACAAGGGCAACCCGCAGGGGGACCTACCCGTGGCCGAGCAGGAGGGGCAAGAGGTCTGGCGACAGCTGTGTTCATTGGGCTACAGAGCGCCGACGGGAGGTGCCTTGGTAGGCGAGGCCGCGACGGTGCAGGCCTTCTGCGACGGCCTTGCTGCGCAACCGGCTATCGTCCACTATGCTGGTCATGGCACCATTCCGCCTCCCTCGGAGGATGTTGACAGACCTTCCAGGGCAGATGTTGGGGAGGAGTCACTGGTGCTGCGTGACGCTCCGTTCGGCCCCTTTACGCTTCGAGAGAGGGGAGTCAGGCTGAGCGGCCGTCCGTTGATCGTGCTCAACTCATGCCGTACGGGCTGGACGCGCCTGTCCGGGGGCGAACGGGAGGACCTGGCGGGGGGCCTTTTGTACAGAGGGGCGGGGGCCGTGATAGCCAGCGCATTCCCTGTTTACGAAAAGCTGGGGGCGGTCTTCGGGGTGGCGCTGTACAGCTCCTCTCCTGTCAGCGCGGCAGATGCCTTCCTCCAGGCGAGGGTGTCGGTAGAAAGACTGTGCAGGACCGAAGGGGCTCTGCGGCCACTTTGGCCCTCGTGGGCGCTGCTGACTTACCACGGCAACCCATGGTTGCGCCTCCCGCATCAGGCAGGAATAGACAAAGGGGAGGTTGGAGAAGACTCAGAGCGGCCAAAGGGCCTGCTTGCGTTGGCAAGCTGGATAGCAGGGATGCTGGGCATCCGGGAAGAAACAGTGCAGCGTGCGCTCGACGAGGCCCGGAAGGCTGTGGCAGCACCGCCGCACCTATAAGTCGGGGCCTGGAATCCCATCCCGCGCGATTCACTTGAGTACAGCCTCGAGGGTCTCACGCGCTCTTCGGGCAAAGGTTTCCTTACACGCTCGACTCTTCGCATCGCCGATACCGTGGCCCAGTACTGGACTATCACAAGGTTCCCAACGCCTGCCACATCCTACGCTGCTTGCGCCAGTCGATGACGGCCGCGATGGGGCGGACCATGCGCTCGCGGATGTGGGCGCGGCCGCCGTCTGTCCGGGGCAGGAAGAGGATCTCTTCCTGGATGTCGGGGGCGAGGCGCAGCAGGTTCATGATCTGCGTAATGCGCGGGCGGGAAACGTGCGCCAGCCGGGCGAGTTCGGCGTAGTCGGTCACCTCACCGGTGTCCACGAGCTCCTGCATGTGGATCGCGAGGGCCATGAGACGCGAGATGCGCGGGACGCGCCCGAGCACCTCCGGCGCCTTGGCGCTGCCTTCCTCTAAGACCTTCCTGGTGCCGCGGCCGCGGCGAAAGTGCACCTGCTTCGTGATGGTCAGTCCCCTCGTCATGCGTTCACCTCCTCAAGCTCGTCGGCCAGCGTCTTGATTCCTGCCGGGTGGAAGGTCACCGACACCGTCCCCTTCTCTCCGTCGTAGTCCACGCGCTGAACCAGGAGCCGGATGACCCGTACCTGCTCGCGCGGCGACAGCGTCTCCCACACAGGATCGAAGAGGGACAGCACACGGCCAACCTCCTTCTCGTCTACGAGCTCCCGACTCAGCGCGATGAGTTCCTCTCGCACCTGTGTGGCTCGCTGCTCAGCGGCACGGATGCGGTCCTGGAGGTCGGCCACGCGGTCAGTCGCGGTCCCGTTCGTAGCCAGGCGTCCGGCGAGCTTGCGAAGCTCGGCGTTGTGGCGCTTGAGGTCGCGTTCCAGGCCACGTTTCTCGGCTTCCAGTTCCTTGATGCGTGCCTGCGCCTTGGCTCGGGTCTCTTCGAGCGTGTCGGCCAAGAGCCCGGCGTCTTTCCCGATGCAGCGCACCTGGTCGACCACAAACTTCTCGATCTCCTGTGCCGGGATGGACTTCGACGGGCAGGTATGCCAGCCACGCTTCTGGGCGTTCAGGCAGACGTAGTAGCGATACCGCCTGTTGCCCTTCTTCGTGTGCGTGTGCGTCATGGCGCAGTCGCAGGGCACGCAGTGGAGAAGCCCCTTCAGCAGCGCGCCGAAGCGGTTGCGCACGTGCTTGCCGCCCGTGGTGCCGTTGCGGCGAAGGAGCCGCTGGACCCGACGGAAGACGTCGGCGTCCACGATGGCCGGGTGCTCACCCTCGTGGACCTCGTCCTTGTAGGTGAGCTTGCCGATGTAGAGAACGTTCGTCAGGAGCCTGAAGAGGCTGTTCTTGTTGAAGGGCTTGCCGCCGCGCTCGTGGCCCTTCCTGGTGGTCCACCGCTTGTTGTGCCAGTCCCTGGCATCCAGCTCCTTGATGGTCTCAATGAGGGATTGCCGTTCGAGGTAGAGCTCGAAGATGCCGCGCACATGGACGGCCTCGTCTTCGTTCACCAGGAGCCTGCCTCCTTGCGGGGCCACGTCGTAGCCCAGGACGGGCATGCCGCCCGTCCACTTGCCCTTTCGTCTGGACGCCGCGATCTTGTCCCGCGTGCGCTCGCCGATGATCTCCCGCTCGAACTGCGCGAACGAGAGCAGGATGTTGAGCGTGAGCCGGCCCATCGAGGATGTCGTGTTGAACTGCTGGGTGACCGCGACGAACGAGATGCTGTGCCTCTCAAAGGTCTCCATGATGCGGGCGAAGTCCAGGAGCGACCGGCTCAGGCGGTCCACCTTGTAGACGACGATGCAGTCGATTCGCCCGGCCTCGATATCCTTGGTAAGCCGCTGCATGGCCGGGCGGTCCATGTTCCCGCCGGTGTAGCCGCCGTCATCGTAGCGGTCCGGGATGCACTCCCAGCCTTCGCCGCGCTGGCTGGCGATGTATGCCTCGGCCGCTTCGCGCTGGGCATCAAGGCTGTTGAACTCCTGGTCGAGACCCTCGTCCGTGGACTTGCGCGTGTAGATGGCGCATCGGACGGTCTCCGCTGCAACCGTGCTACTACTCATCTCGCTTCGCCCCCTTCCTGCCGAGCTTAAAGAAGTGGTAACCGTTCCAGTGCATGCCCGTGACGGCCTTGGCCACCGCGCTCAAGGTGCTATAAACCTCACCAGCGTATTCGAAGCCGTCAGGCAGCACATGCATCGTGATGGTCTCCCCCTTGTACTCGCGGGTGATGACCGTGCCGGGCATCGGCAGGCGGTCATCCTGCGAGATGTGAATGGCGGCCACCTTCGCAGGGCCCGCCGCGGGCGCCATCTTCGGCGGCGCAGTGAGCCGCACATCCGAATCTGCCGCGAGTTCCACCGCTCGCTTGCGGGCGCGCTCCGAGAGGCCGCCCTCCTCGCTTGCCTGAAGGCGCCAGGCGATCCGGCGGATCAAGTGCTGCTTGTGCCGCGACCGCGTCTCCTCGCCGAAGACCTCAGCGTACTTCCCGCGCAGCTCGGCCACCGTCATGCGTTGCATGGCGGCAACCTCTTTGCCGATGCTCATGCCCATGCCGATCCTCCTATCTCGGGTTCTCGCAGGCCCGTTAACCAGCAGGGACATGAGGGCTCGGGGGCGCGGACAAGTCAAGGGGTTTCTGGCCGGAATCCGACAGGTTCGCAGGAGCGTTTCCCGCGCCGGAAGAAGCGAGTTCGGGCATGCCTGCCTGTGCGGGCGTGCCGCACGCAGACAGGGCTTCCGGGCGGATACTCAGGCGCAGAATACCGGCGGCCAGAATGGTCGCGATCTCGCGGCGGCGTTCGTCAGGACTCAGGTCGGCTTCGGTCTGGTGCATGGGCGGCTCCTATCGAGCTGCGCCCACGACGACCTTGGCTTTGCCTCCGGTGCGCCGCCAGGCAGGACGGTGTACTCTCTCCCTGTATACTTACCCCGCCGGAGTTCGAAACGTCGGACTGGGGTGCGGGGAATTAGGGTGGGGTGCTTCCGGACACGATCTGGCGTGATACAGCGGGGCCGGGCCGGCTAGAATGGGATGTCTCCCTCCTCTTGCCCTTGGCCAGCGGCTGTTTCCGCTTCGACCTCGTCCGATTCCACCTCGTCACCTGCTGAAGGCAGTTCAAGAATCCTGGAAGCCTCTCCATCAGGCAACTGCTCGACCGAACGAAGTCTTCGCTCCATGGCCCGACTCCGCACGCCAGTCTCATCGATTGTCCGGCTCGTCGTGTCTAGCTGGCGCTTGACCTTGTCCAGCACAGACCCGAATTTTCCAAATTCCGTCTTTACAGCTCGCAAGACCTTCCAGACCTCCGTTGACCGCTGCTCGATTGCCAAGGTTTGGAAGCCGATGCGCAGGCTGCTGAGAAGTGCCGCCAGCGTGGTCGGCCCCGCCGCAAGAACCCGGTAGCGCTGCTGGAGTTCTTCGACAAGGCCGGGCTGACGGAGTACCTCGGCATAGAGGCCCTCTGTAGCCAGGAACATAATCCCGAAGTCGGTCGTGTTCGGCGGGTCCACGTACTTGTCATGGATGTCCTTCGCCGCAGACCTGACAGTCCGGACTAAGGCATCCGTCGCGCTCTGAACTGCCTCAGGATCGCCTGTCTCAGCTGCGCTCTGCACACGGAGGTAGTCTTCTTGAGGGAACTTGGAGTCAATAGCAAGCCATACACAGGTATCAGGATCGTCCTTCGGACCGGGTAGTCGAACAGCATACTCAACCACCTCGGTAGACCCTACCTTCGGCCGGACGTTCTTCTCGTACTGACCGGGTGCAAGGATCTGCTCCAAGATTGCTCCCAACTGAACTTCGCCCCACGTGCCACGCGTCTTGACATTCGTCAGCACTTTCTTGAGATCCCCAACGCCCGTGGCCAGATTCTGCATTTCGCCGAGCCCCTTGTGGACAGCCTCCAACCGGTCACTCACGAGCTTGAAGGATTCTCCGAGCCTTTTCTCGAGCGTATCGTGCAGCTTCTCGTCCACGGTCTTGCGCATTTCGTCGAGCTTCTTCTCGTTACCTTCTTGAAGCTCTTTGATGCGAGAGTCAAAGGTGTTGCGAATGCGATCCAGTCCGGCCGATACCTCTTCACGAAGCTCCTTTCCTGCAGTCCGGGCCTCCTCGCGGCCCGTTCGAAGGTCGTCGCGCAGGTCTTTCCCGGCACTCTGGGAACCCTTTGACGCACGGACCAGCAGGACAACGGCTAAGACTGCGGTCAGGACGGTGACGGCCAGAATTATCCAGAGAAGTGCGTCAGTCATGATTGGCTCCAGGCCGCGTCACTGCGATAGCCGGCCAATGCAGAATACGCGCCTCTGCCCAAGCCGGGAAGCATCCGGTCGCCGTCTGTTCCAACCCATTAAGCGACTTCGCCTCGGTCCAAGCGTCTGTAATACTACCCTTTGCGGCGAAGCTGCGCAAGGCGGTTCGAGAGGGTTGCTTTCGGGGTCCAAGTCGAACGCGGTTGTTAACTTAGAGGGGGTTGTTAAACAGAGAATTAGAGAGTTTTGGCGCGGATTTCTGGCTTCCGAGAGCAACCTCCACGGTTGCTCCCGGACCCCGGTCGCGCTCTCTCGAACCAGAGAATTCTGTCTTGCCCTCCGAAACGCGCTAAACCTTTGGCCCACAACGCCTAACGCAAGAGCCCCGGTTACTCTCGCTTCCGGGGCTTTGCGTTAACTCATCGGGGACGCAAAGTTCCCCGTTCTTGTCGTGGCTCCCCCGCGAGGACTCGAACCTCGAAC
>JAUWZH010000343.1 GCA_030615435.1 Candidatus Brocadiaceae bacterium
TTGGCGCTTTTTTCTCATTTGGGCCCCTTCGAGGCGTTTTCGAAGGCCGTCCAGCCAAACACTTCGGGCCTGCGCACTCTCTCCCTGCCGTACCGGATGCCGGCCTTCCCGGCTCCTGGGCGGCACCTTGACGCATTCCGACAAATGCCGGAAAATGCAGACGGCAGGGGGGCGCGCCCGTTGGAGTACGTGATATGACGCAAGGGCATCAGGAGGCGACAGGGGAGGGTGCCCCGCCGCCGCGGTGGCAGCGGAGACAGGAGAGTGTCGCTGCTCCCAAGCGGGGAAGCGGCCTTTTCAAGGGGTGCCTGATCGCGGTTGTTGTGTTTGGCGTGCTGAGTGCTCTCGTGCTGATTGGCCTGTTTGGCTTGCTTCTCACCGGGGCCATGGTCGCCGGGAAGGCCGCGAGAGGCGGCCTTCGTCTGGAAGAGGTGACCATTGGCGGAGAGGTCGGCGCGCCGAAGGTCGCTTGCGTCCCTGTTGAGGGGGTCATCCACGGCGCCTCGGTCCCGGGCGGGGGGCTCAGTCCCGTGGCTCTTGTCTCCGCCCAACTTCAGAGGGCGGGCCGGGACCCTGAGGTCTGCGGCGTCCTCCTGTACGTGGACAGCCCGGGGGGGAATATCACCGGCTCCGACATACTCCATCGGGAGATCGAGCGGCTGCGCGAGGGCGAGCACGGCAAACCCGTCGTCGTGTGCATGATGGACCTGGCCGCCTCCGGGGCCTACTACGTGTCGGTCGCGGCCGACAAGATAATCGCGCATCCGACGACCGTCACCGGGAGCATCGGCGTCATGATGCCCCTGTACGACGCGACCGGCCTGATGAAGAAGGTCGGCGTCAGGAGCGAGAGCCTCACCACCGGCTCCTACACGGAGATGGGGTCTCCCTTCGTGGAACAGACGGAGGAACAGAAGCGCAGGGAACGTGAGCTGCTCCGCGAGATCATCCAGGAGATGCACGCGCGGTTCATCAATGTGGTTGCCGAGGGCAGGCGTCTGAAGCCCGAGCAGGTGAGGGCCCTGGCGGACGGGCGGATCTTTACCAGCGCCCAGGCGCTGGAGCACGGGCTGATTGACGGGATCGGTTACGAAGCCGACGCCGTGCAGGCCGTGAAGCAACTCGCCGAGGTGCCCGAGGTTCACCTGGTGCGGTACCGGCGGGTGGTCTCGTTCAGCGACATAGTCACGGCATTCGCTCGCGGGCCCCGGCTGACCTTCGCGGTGGAGGGCGTGTTTCCGCGTCCTGAAGCGTGCCGCCCGATGTTTCTCTGGTCCCCGCCTGCGGCGGATGGAGAGGGCAGGGGGGCGCCGCCGCCATAGGTGCCCGCCGAGGGACCTCGCCTTCCGCGCTTGAGAAGTGGTTTTCCTCAGGTAAGCCTGGAAAGTCCTGCCATGTTGGAAGTCTACAACAGCCTGGGACGTGAGAAGCAGCCCTTCAAGCCCCTCAGGGAGGGCTTCGTGGGGATTTACGTCTGCGGCCCCACGGTTTACGGAGAGAGCCACATCGGGCACGCCAAGAGCTACGTGAGCTTCGACGTGATCGTTCGGTACCTCCGTTACCTCGGCTACCGCGTCAGATACGTTCAGAACATAACCGACGTCGGCCACCTGACCGACAACGCCGATGAGGGGGAGGACAAGGTCGGCAGGAAGGCCCGCGAGATGGGCATTGAGCCCATGGAAGTGGCCGAGCGGTTCACCCGCAGCTACTTCGAGGACATGGATGCCCTCAACGTGCTGCGCCCCGACATCAGTCCCCGGGCCTCCGGCCACATCCCTGAGCAGATCGAGCTGGTCCGGGTCCTTCTGGACCGGGGCCACGCCTACGAGGTGGACGGGAACGTCTACTTCGACGTGACGAGCTTTGCGGGCTACGGAAAACTCAGCGGGCATCGGCCTGAGGACCTGGTGGAAGGGGTGCGCATAGACCCCAACGCGCAGAAGCGCCACCCGGCGGACTTCGCCGTCTGGAAACGGGCCGAAAAGGGGCACATCATGCGCTGGAACAGCCCCTGGGGGGAAGGCTTCCCCGGCTGGCACGTGGAGTGCTCGGCCATGGGGCTGAAGTACCTCGGGCCGACCCTCGACATCCACGGAGGGGGCCTGGAGAACATCTTCCCGCATCACGAGGACGAGGTGGCGCAGAGCGAGGGCGCCACGGGCGAGCCCTTCGTCAGGTACTGGTTGCACAACAACATGGTCACCGTCGAAGGACAGAAGATGGGCAAGAGCCTCGGCAACTTCATCACGCTCAAGGACGCCTTCGCGGGGGAGGAACCGCTTGAGACGCCCGTCAGGCCGATGGTGCTGCGCTACTTCATTCTGAGCAGCCAGTACCGCAACCCGCTTGATTTCTCCCGGCGGGCGCTCGATGCCGC
>JAUWZH010000293.1 GCA_030615435.1 Candidatus Brocadiaceae bacterium
CGGTGTGTTCTCGAACAAAGGAGACGAAATCCTCCTGCGGCACAAGGCAGGTCTGGTCGGCGCCGAGGCTGCGCGCCACATCGAGTCTGCCTGCGATCTTGTCGGCAGCACAGATCATGGAGGCGCCGTGCCGCCTGGCCCCGAACAGCGTGGTCAATCCCATGGGGCCTGTTCCGACCACGGCATAGGTCTCGCCGCCCATCGGCCGAACCAGGTTCTCCACGATGTGCAGCCCGTTGGCGAGCGGTTCGACGAGGGTGGCCTCAGCGAACCCGACTGACTGCGGCAGCGGATAAAGCTGGGACTCGTGAATGACGAAGTATTCCGAGAGGCATCCGCGGACGCCTTCCGATCCGACAAAGCGGACGTTGGCACAGACGTTGAACTCGCCCTTCTTACACCATTCGCATTCCCCGCACGGGCCATTGGGCTCGCCGTACACCCGGGCGCCCAGCTCTACGTCTCTCACCTCGGCGCCGAGCCCCGCCACTTCCCCGGCGAACTCATGCCCGAGCACAAAGGGATAGACGACATGCTTTTCGTGGTCCCGTCTGCCGGCGAAGTAGTGGGTGTCGGAACCACAGACCCCCACCGCTCGAACGCGGACGAGAACCTCGTGTGCGCCCGGCTCAGGAACAGGCCCATCCTGTATCTCGATGCGGTTTGGTGCGACGAGCACGGCGGTTTTCATCGGTCAGTCTCTCCAGTCGTTTCGTTCGCCTCATCACGGACGGAAGGAAGAATCATACACCGCTGTTCCGATTCTCGCAAGGTGCCCTCGTGCGGCATCGAGACCGTAGCAAGATGAGGCAGATGGGCCGTGATTGCGACGGATTTGGGCGCAGAAGCGCCGCAGGTGTTTCAGAAGTGAACATCCAACGGTTCTCCGAACCTCCCCTCGGCGTGGGCGGTCCGCTTCAGGAGGATTCCTCAGCGGCCTACGGGAGAGGACCTGATGGGGAATTTGCCTGGTTTTAGGGGTTGACATCGGGGGCAGGGTTAGTGTATGATTCATAGCGGTATGAGGTTTGCGAAGAAAGCGTTTCGTTACCTGTTTAACTTGGGTGCCCTGCGGTAGGGCACCACCCTTAGTGCCCCCTTTTAAGGGAGGAAGTTTCTGATGAAGAAATTGTGGAGGAAAATACGAGAGAAGAAAGGCCAGAGTCTCGTCGAGTACGCACTGATTCTGGCGCTGGTTGCCATCGTTGTGATTGCTGCTCTGACCACGCTCGGCACGACGGCCGGCGAGAAGATGAACCAGATAACCAACACGCTTTCAGACGTGTAAGGACGGACAGTCCAAGCCTGCCTGGCTTCCGAGCCGGGCAGGCTTTTTTTTTATCGGGACAGCAGGTCCTTCATGTCGTACCGCCCTGCCGGCTGACCTACGAGGAAGCGGGCAGCCCGCAGGGCGCCGCGTGCGAAAACGTCGCGGCTTGAGGCCCGGTGGGTCAGTTCAATGCGTTCCCCTTCTCCCGCGAAGACGAGCGTGTGATCCCCGACCACGTCGCCGCCACGCAAGGCGTGGATCCCGATCTGACGGCGGGGTCTCTCGCCGGCGGTTCCGCTCCTGCCGTATACAAGGGCTTGCTGCGGGTCCCACGAAAGCGCATCGCAGACCGACTGTGCGAGCTTGAGGGCCGTCCCGCTGGGGGCGTCCTTCTTGCGGCGGTGGTGGGACTCCACGATTTCGACGTCGTAGTCCTCCCCCAGAGCGGCGGCCGCCTCCCCTGCCAGCATGAAGAGCAGGTTCATCCCTATGCTCATATTGGGGGCGACGAGCACGGGCACTCTGGAGGCGACCTCGCGTTCTATCCTCCGGCTCTGCTCCTCAGAGAGCCCGGTGGTCCCGACGACCATCGCGGTTCCCAGCCGGGCGCATTCTTCGGCACGCCTCACGCACGCGTCGGGGGCAGTGAAATCCAGCAGAACGTCCGGCTGCCCGGAGATGACCTCTTCAATGCTGACTCCGAGTTCTCCCACGCCGGCTACCACCCCCGCATCCTTGCCCAGTTGAGGATGGTCTGGCCGCTCCAGGGCGCAGGCCAGCGTCCAATAACCCTCCTCGCTCAAGAGAGCGACGATCCTACGGCCCATCCGTCCAGCGGCTCCGCTCACTGCGATCTTGGCCACGGCGCTGACCTCCTTGTGGGATCGCAAGGAAAATAAGGGGGGCAAATGCAGACGTTCTCGGCTCTTGACCTTGACTGGGCCAATGCTCCTATGATATGAATAACGGGTGAAGTAAGCAATGTCGCCGGAACGATAGGGAACATTTGGTGTGCCTTGGCAGGTTGGTGGGAGAGTTGAACCCTGTGCTCGAGCGTAAGGGAAGGGAGAGCGGGATGAAAAGGATTCTGGCCCTACTGGCAATAGTGTGTCTGTTTTGCAGTTACGCCTGCAGGCCTGTCTGGGACGTGCGGGACCCGGAACAGATTCGGGAGCGCGCCGAGGTGATGCGTGCCGAAGCGGCGGGCTTTCGCAAAGATGCCCAGGACTACAAGGCGCTTGTTGAGAGATCAGAACAGCAGCTCAGAGGCCCGCGGACACGGCTCGAGATGTTGCGGGAGAGCCGGAAAGAGTTGGACGAACGGGTGGCAGATCTCAAATCTCGCAAGAGAGCCCTGCCGAGAGAGGAGGCAAAGAAGCTCGACATTACCCTTTCGCGATACGCCGACAAAAGAGCCGCCCTCTCGGCGAAGATTGATGACGAGAGAATCCGCATTCGCATCCTCAAAGATCAGATCAGAGAGCAGGGCGGGATCCGTTCCGCCCACCTGAAGCAGGCAAGAAGGAAAGAGCGAGAAGCAACGCGCCTGGACAGTTACGGGCGGAAACTCTCCGGGAGGTAGCGGGCCGCCGCGGCCTGCGGTCCGCCGTCTGAAGCCCGGCTGTGCCGCCGCATCAGAATGCACGGTGGCTGCACTGCGAACTCTGCCGCGTAGAGAACTCCGCACGGGGCCCATGGGGCTTGCACAGCGGTGGGTGTCGTGCGGCGTTTTTCGAGCAGCCGGAGGGCTGTGGGAGCAGCTTATGCCTCCGCAAAGCAGAGTCCTCGGACGCCCGCGCACCATCTGCATCAGGGCGCCGAACTGGGTGGGTGACGTCGTGATGGCGACGCCGACATTCCGATGTGTGCGCTCCGGGTTTCCCCGGGCCCGCATTGTTCTGGTGATCCGCGAGGAGGTGGCGGATGTCGTGCGCGGGGCGCCGTGGTTCGACGACCGAATCATCTGCGGGCGGGGCGCCGGGGAATTCTTCCGCTGCGTCGCAGAGATCGGGCGCAAGGGCTGCGAACTGGGGCTGGTGCTTCCCAACTCCTTCAGTTCCGCCCTTAT
>JAUWZH010000071.1 GCA_030615435.1 Candidatus Brocadiaceae bacterium
AGAAGGCTTCCTGTAGTAGGCGTTTACCGCGTCGAGATAGCCTTGGAGCTTCTCCCCTCAGAGCCGAAACCCTTCTTCGATCCATTATAGGTCTCCGCAAGTGCCCTGTAAACGAACTGGAGGCGCCCTGGCGTCGGCGACGAGCGCCCTCATACGCCCCCGGAGCAAGAGCAAGAAAGGCTTTCTTCGAGTTGGTAACATCATCGCAAACGCCTCTTTCGGCGAATATGCTTGACAGGACAGAGCATGGGAGTACAGTATCTGAGGCGGCGGAAGCGAGAACAAGCCTTGCACGGTCGGATGGGGAACCTCGCGCAAGGACATCCTTTGCAAAGGAGGTCAAGCAGATGACTTCACGCGAACGTTTCTTGATGGCCCTGAACCATGAAGAGCCTGACAGAGTGCCGATGCACGACAGCCTATGGTGTGCTGCTATTCGCCGCTGGCGACGTGAGGGGCTGCCGAGAGACGTTAACCCCGCAGAGTACTTCGACTTCGAGCTGGTGACGTTCGCGGCGGATATCACACCTCGCTTTCCAGTGGAAACGCTTGAAGAGAACGAGGAATACATCCTCAGCACCACGCCGCATGGCGGCATACGCAGAGATCACAAGGACTATAGCACTACCCCGGAGATCGTAGACTACCCCGTCAAGACTCGTGAAGACTGGGAGAGGATCAAGGTGAGGTTGAAACCGGATCGGGACCGGGTGGACTGGGAGGGTGGCTGGCTGGCCGGAAGTGCGGAGGACGACCGAGGTGTTGATTCCATTCTCGAAATGGATCGCGCGGAGCAGAGACTGGGGCTGCCGGGTTTCCGCAAGGCCAGGGAACAAGGCAGGTTTATCGTCTACAGGATGGGCTTTGGCTACGACCGACTGCAGAATTACGTCCATACCGAGCAGCTGCTCATCTTGATTGCCACGGAGCCGGATTGGGTGCGGGAGATGTACGAGACTAACGCGGAGCTATCCATAGCTATGTTTGAGATCATGAGAAACGGCGGCTTTGAGTTCGATGCGGCGTGGATATTCTGTGACCTCGGCTACCGTAACGCCTTGCTCTTCTCTCCGCATCACTACGATGAGCAAATGCGTCCCACCTTCAGAAAACTCGTTCACTACTTCAGGGATCGAGGGCTGCCCGTCATCCTTCATTCCTGTGGCTGCGTGAAGGAACTGATCCCTCGCTTCATCGAGGACGGGCTCACGTGCCTTCAGCCTCTGGAAGTCAAGGCGGGCATGGACGTGGTTCAACTGAAAAAGGATTTCGGCGACCAACTGGCCTTCATGGGTGGGATTGACATCAGGGCTATGTTCAATCCTGATCCCGGCGTGATAGAGAAGGAGATAAGCACCAAGATACCCATTGCCAAAGAAGGGGGTGGTTACATTTATCACTCTGACCATTCAGTGCCTGACACCGTGAGTTTCGAGCAATATGAGCGGGTACTGAAGTTAGCGAGGCAGTACGGGGCGTACTGACCGGCAGGTCGGGCTCCGGTTCACTTGCGGCGAGAAAGCCCAGGAGGTAAAGGTTCGAGGTCCGCTCGTGCAATCGGCCGTCGTACGTGTGGGAAATCTCGGCTGATAGCAGCCCGCAAATTGCGTGAGCCGCCAGCAGCGGGCGCTAGTGGCGAAGGTTTAGAGGAAGAGGAGGCATTGAGGGATGGCAAAGCAGAAACGAGGACATTCGAAGGACCAGCGGCGCGATCCTCAGGACTTGCTGCAAGAGGCAATGCGACTACCCGGAGTAAAGGAAGTCATGCAGGTGTACGGGGAGTGGCAGACGATTGAAGAGGTGACACGCGCGCACCGTCAGGTCATGGCGCCCAAGCGAGTTGTGTCTGTGTCCAACCATTCCGAGCCTCTAACCACTGGTAAGTCCTGAGGAGCACCTGATGCCGACCTGGAGCGGGATTCTTGAAGAACTCAACCACTCGAGGGGGAGCGATGGCCGCCCCCAGTTCGACACGATTCGCCGCAGTTATTTGATCCGTCTCCATGAGCACACCAACCGTCAGACTATCCTCTACGCCTCCAAGTGGACACAGCATGATCCAAATGTGCCACCAGAGACGATTAGTATCGTCGACGAAGATCTCCAGGGCATTATGGAGGTCATTCATGGGCTCTCAGGCCCAAACCTGGACCTCATTCTCCACAGCCCAGGCGGCTCATTGGAGGCGGCGGAGGCTCTGGTGATCTACCTCCGCTCGAAGTTCAAGCACATCCGCGTCATCGTACCTCAGATGGCCATGTCAGCAGCGACGATGATTGCCTGCGCCGCAGACGTCGTCGTCCTGGGCAAGCACTCGTTCCTCGGGCCGATAGATCCGCAGATTATTCTCAACACGGAGCTGGGTCAGCGGATGGTGCCAGTCGAGGCCATTACGGAGCAGTTTGAACGGGCCAAGGAAGAATGCCAGGACCCAGCCAAGATGGGAGCGTGGCTTCCGATGCTGAGGCAGTACGGGCCGGACTTGCTGGTTCAGTGCAAGAACGCGACAGAGCTGTCCCGCGAACTCGTTCGAAAATGGCTCGCCGACCACATGTTTAAGGACGATACCGAGGGACGCTCGAAATCAAGAGACATCGCCCAATGGCTCTCCGAGCACAAACGCTTCAAGAGCCACCGGCGCCACATCCCCAGAGCCGAACTGGAAGAGAGGGGACTCAAAATCGTCCACCTTGAGAGCGATCAGCCCCTTCAGGACTTGGTTCTTTCGGTCTTCCACGCGACGACACACACGTTCCAAGGCACAAACGCGGTAAAGATCATTGAGAATCACTTGGGAAGGGCTTTCATTAAGCAAGTTCAGGCCATCCCCATTCCGGCCCTTACTCCCGCGGCGCCACCAGCCCAGCGGGCTCCGGGTTTGGGTCCTCCCCAAGTCGCGCCTCCCGTTGAGCAGCAACGGCCACAGGTGCCGCAAAACGCTTTATGCCCAACGGATGAACCGGGAGATGAGCGACAGTAAGCGTGGACTACGAGTTCACTTGCGGGCAGGAAACACAAAAGGCGAAAGCCCAAGTTGTCTCTATGCAATTGGGCGCCGTGCGTGTGGGAAATCTCGGCTGATAGCAGCCCGCGACTCGCCTGAGCCGGCGGCAGCGCGCTAGTCGCCACGCCCGGAGATCACAACGTTTCTCCATCCATCAACACAGGCTATCCACTGGTTCGCTCCGAGCCGGTGGGCGTCAATGTGGTGCATGCCCTCTGCGTTCCACCCGGTTCCGGTCGGGCCGAGCACCGGGTTTCCGGGCAATTCCCTTTCCTCGTAAAGCAAGGGCGTAAGCTCAGTTATTTGAAACGCCCTCACCTGGTTTCCATACGTAGGCTCGTCGTCTTGGGTGAACCTGATAATCCGGTCGCCGTCCGCTAGGACCCTGCCTCCCGGCCTGGCGATATTGAAGTCTGCCGAAACAATGGGACTTCGCGGATGCTCCCTGAAAGGCCCCATTAGCTCATCACTGCAGTAGAGCCGAAGAATGTCATTCGACCTTTCCCCGGCAAACAGCCACCACTTACCTCCATGGCGAAATATGGATGGATCCACGTAGTGTCCTCTAAGCATGATCCTTACGAAAGTCCAACTCGTCGGGAACTCGACTGCCCGGTATAGCCTGATGGCACAGGCTGCGTTGGTTTCCGGAATCATATAGTATTCGTTGTTCCACCGGAACACGTAAGGGTACGACAGATGAAAGGGCTCGTCGAGAACGACCTTTTCGTATGTCCACCGCAGTCCATCATCACTCGTCGCAAGCCCTATGTCCCCCTGCCCCGTCTTCCTATTCATCACTTCGAAAAACATGTACCACCTGGAATCATGTTTTACCATGAACGGGTCCGCAACAAACAGCGCATCCACGTCGGTCACATCTTTGGCCGTGAGGACTGGATTGCTCACGTCCTCGTGTGGAATGAACCGGGATGGCGAGGTGCCTCTATATATCCCAATCGCCCACTCAGTCTCGCGTCGTACGAAGGGCACATGTCCGTGTCTTGCAACATACAGCCCGGCAAGAAAACCTATCGCTAGAAAACCAATACTGAGGACGGCAAGCCCGCAGCGCCTGCTCCACCTTGACATAGTGTGTCCCTCCCTCCGTGGTGACAATCCGGCGTTGGAAAACACCAAACACGCCTGCCGGTAGCCCGAATGCCGCGAAGCAGCGTACCCCTTTCCCGGCCAGAGTTCAAGGGAAACCTGCGGGCAGGCGGGGGCAAGACCTGCCCGAGGGGATTGGGGTTAGGTCTCCAGAACTCGTTTTTCCGCCTCATCCTGAAAAGCGCGCAAAGTCGTTCGAAGCACCCCCGATGAATCCGGTCGAGGGCCGGAGAAAGGCTCGTTGTTTCACGCTCATCGTGGTAAAATGAGCCACAGGCACACAGGGACGAGCGCTAAGAAGACGGGGGAGGGAAGCGGATAATCGCGAGCGCCGTCGTGCGGTCGCGGGCAATTGCGCCGTCAGGAAAACGGCAAGGGGGTTTGTCATGGTTCACGGGAACGCAGTGTGGACGACGATAGTTCTGTGTTGCGTTCTGCTGTGTGGGGCTGCGGCCCGGCGCGGGCAGGTGCAAGGTGAACGCGAACCCGCTGAGTCTGCGCACGAGGCGCCCGCCGCAAAAAAGGCCGACAGTGTCACCATTACCATCCTCTACGACAACAACGAATACGACAGGCGGCTCGAAACGGCCTGGGGGTTCTCATGCCTCATAGAGGGATTGGAAAAGACCATCCTGTTTGATACAGGTGCTGACAGCGTCATGCTGGTCTCGAACATGCGCAAGCTTGGGGTTGACCCGCAGGAAGTGGACGCAGTCGTCATCTCGCACATCCACTATGACCACTGCGGCGGGCTCGCCGGTTTCCTGGAGAGAAACCACGACGTTACCGTGTATCTCCCGGAATCTCTTCCCCGGAAGATGAAGCGGACTGTGACGGAATCGTGGGCGGAATTGGTCGAGGTCCTCGGCCCAATGAAAATATGCGAGAACGCCTACTCCACGGGGGAACTTGGTGAGCGGATTCGAGAGCAGTCCCTGGTGCTCGAGATGAGCAAGGGGCTCGTCGTAGTCACGGGCTGTGCACATCCCGGCGTCGTCAACATCGTAAGAAAAGCCACGGAGCAGCTTGAGCAAAAGGTCTATCTGGTGCTCGGAGGGTTTCACCTCGGGGGGATAAGGCCCTACCGAATCGAGCGCGTCGTCTCGGAGCTGAAACGGGAGGGCGTCAGGGCGGTGGCCCCGTGCCACTGTTCCGGTGACACGGCGCGAAAGCTATTCAAGAAGGCCTACGGCAAGAACTACATCTCCTCGGGCGTCGGTTGCAAGTTGATGATTGGCAAAGGGATCAAGGGGGTCTGTCTTTACGCGGGATGGGGAGCGGTGAAGGCTGCTGACGTGGAGGCGGCGCTGAGAGAACTCGGAATCCCCTACACCAAGGTTGACGAGCGCTCCGTCAACAAGATGCAACTGGAAACTTGCTCCCTGCTGATTATGCCCGGCGGATATACCGGAAGGATTGTCGGGGCCCTCGGCGAGGACGGACTGGCGCGACTCAGGCAGTTCGTTCTTGCCGGCGGGGGTTATGTCGGTATTTGCGCTGGCGCTTACATAGCCGCAGAAAAGGTCGAGGTCCCCGGCCACCCACCCGGATTGGGCATAATCGCAATCGAGAACCACAGGAAGTCCGGAAAAGGAATCAGAACTATTGCCGCCGCACAGCCGGAGCATCCCGTGCTTGTGGGCTGCGAGAGAAAGATGCGCATCTGGTATGAAAACGGCCCGGCGATAGGGCCCGGTATGGGCGTCGAGACGCTCGCCACCTACGCCGACGGCAGCGCGGCGGTTGTCTGCTCCAGTTGCGGGGAGGGCAGAGTCGTCATCTTCAGCCCTCACCCGGAAGGGAGCATCAAGGCAGAGGTCGAGCCGGGAGGGCTCGGGACCTTGGGCCTTCTCCGAAACGCCATCCGATATGCTGCCAGGTGAGGGACTGCACTCGTGAGGGCGCGTTTCCCCCGAAGGGCATGGCAAGTCCCAGGGCGGTTCTCGCCTGAGAGACGCGGTGTGCGGCACAGGAGTTCTGGAACCATTGGTCCCCGGGCCTGGCTGCGTCAGCAAGTGCGTTCCCTGTTTGTTGACTGGACGAACCTCCTCGAAAAGCCCACAATGTAGCATTGTTCACGTGTCTGCCCGGCCGTAATGGCAGGCTGCGGTCAAAAAGGGCACGGCGGAGGAGGGCATCGCGGCGACGGCGCAGAAGATCTCGGTGCGCGGAGAAGTTACTCGTCCCCATTCGAGAAGGAGCCGGCAGATGGAATACGATATCCGTGGTACGACCATGCAGACGGTGGACGTGTGGCTGGAGGCGGGGGAGTCGGTCTATACCGAGTCCGGCGGGATGGCCTGGATGTCGCCGAACATCGAGATGGCCACAGGCGGCAGGGGTGGCCTGCTGAAGGGGCTGGGGCGGAAGCTGTCCGGCGAGTCCTTCTTCATGACCACCTACTCGTGCAAGGAGGGGCGGGGACTGGTCGCGTTCGCATCCGAATTCCCCGGCAAGGTCCTGCCGTTCCCACTCGCGCAGGGCCAGAGCATCATATGCCAGAAGGATGCCTTCATGGTGGCGGAGTCGAGCGTGGAGCTCAGCATGCACTTCCGCAAGAAGTTGGGAGCGGGTTTCTTCGGCGGCGAAGGCTTCATCCTTCAGAGGCTCACCGGGCCCGGCCTCGCCTTCGTCGAGGTGGCGGGCGAGATCACGGAATACGACCTGAAAGAGGGCGAGATGCTGAAGATAGATCAGGGCCACCTCGCCGTCATGGACCCGACGGTGGAGTTCGACATAACCCGCGTGAAGGGGCTGATGAACATCTTCTTCAGCGGTGAGGGGCTGTTCCTCGCCACCCTGAAGGGGCCGGGGAAGGTGTGGCTTCAGAGCATGCCCCTGTCCAACCTGGTGAACAAGATCATCTCGCGCATGCCGAGCAAATAGGGGCGTGCCGTCTCTGTCGCTCGCCGGAGCGGTCGCCGGGCTCGGGGGCGGGTCGCCCTGGTCAGCCTCGAATGGGTGGCTCCTCTCGGGAGGGATGTTCAAAAAGCAGCACAGGCTCGAAGCCAACGTGGTCGGCACTGACGCAGCGGTAGGTTACCCCGTCTCGTTCCCCCTCGAACGCGCCCGCGGCCGCCTCGCCGTGGATGTGGCCGTAGACCACGCGCCGCACCCCCGCCTCGCGGACCATCCGGCACAGCTCGCTGGTGTGCTCGGCGTCGAGCGGGGGGTAATGGAACATGGCGACCGCCGTGTCCCACTCCAGGCGGGAAAGGGCCTCTAGGGAGAGCCTCAGGCGGGCCTGCGCCCGGAGCCAGTGCTTCTCGTCCTTTTCAGGACGGTAGTCGGGATGCCCGGGCCAGAGCCAGCCGCGCACGCCGCAGATGCCCACCCCGCCGAAGGTGTGGGCGTCGAAACGCACCAGCCTCATGCTGGGACCGAGAGCGCCCCGGACCTTCGACGGGCCGCTGAACCAGTAGTCGTGGTTGCCCCGGATGAAGAACTTGGTGCCCGGAAAGGACTCGATGAGGCGCAGGTCCGGCAGGGCCTCCGCCAGACGCATGGCCCAGCTCAGGTCTCCGGGCAGCAGCACCAGGTCGTCCCCGCTCACCAGGCGCCGCCAGTTGCGTTCGATTCTGATGACATGATCGGCCCACTCGGGTCCGAACACGTCCATCGGCTTCTCGCTCGAACTCGACAGATGCAGGTCCGCGATGGCAAGTACATTCATGCTGCCTGCCGGGAAATGAGCCTCTCCGACCTCGAGGGAAACGCCTCAACGGTGGGCCGAGCGGGACGGATGCCGCCGGTGGGACGCTGGAGACGGGCACTGCTACTCGGCTTCCTCCCCGTCCTCCTTGCGGCTGATGCCACTCCTACTGATGGTGAGCCGCACGTCCTTCTCTTCGTTTACGCACAGCACAAAGGCGTCCTCTTTGATGTGCACCACCCGGCCGTGGATTCCGCCGATGGTGACCACCTTGTCTTTGGCCTGGATGTTGTCGAGCATCTGCTGGCGCTGCTGATCCTTCTTCTTCTGGGAGCGGTGGGTCATCCAGAAGAACACCACGAGGATCAGCACCATCGGAATGAGGAAGCCAAAGCCGCCGCCAGCGACGGGCGCGGGCCTGTCCCCTTCGGCCTGCGCCAGCACCATGGTGGAACTCGTCCACTGCATCATGACCGCCCATCCTTTCGTTGAAGGTAACGCGAAAGAAACGCTTCGCAGAACGCCGCGTATTCGCCGGCCCGTATCGCCCGCCGGGCCGTCTCCATCATGCGGTGGTAGAAGCGGATGTTGTGAATGCTCACCAGGATCGGCCCGAGCATCTCGCCGCAGCGAAACAGGTGGTTCAGGTAGCCCCGAGAGTATAACCGGCACGCGAGGCAGTCGCAACCCTCCTCGATGGGGCGAGGGTCTTCGCGCCGGGAGCTGTTGCGCAGCCTCAGGCGGCCCTCCTCAGTGAACGCCGTCGCGTTGCGGCCCATGCGCGCCGGCGCCACGCAGTCGAACAGGTCCACCCCCTCCGCCACCGCCCGGAGAATGTCCGGCGGGAACCCTATGCCCATCAGGTAGCGCGGCCGCTCGGCCGGCAGCAGGGGAGCGGTGAAGCGCACGATGCGCTCGCGGAGCCGCGCTCCCTCCCCCACGCTCACCCCTCCGATTGCGTAGCCGTCGAAGCCGACGCCGAGTATCTGTTCGACGCAGCAGGCGCGCAGATCCTCGAAGGTGCTCCCCTGCACGATGCCGAACAGCGCCTGCCCCTCCCCCTCGTGCGCCTCCCGGCAGACCCGAGCCCACAGCACCGTGCGCCGCACGGCCGCCTCGGCCGTCCGGCGGCTGCACGGGAAGGGCGGGCACTGGTCAAAGGCCATCACGACGTCCGCCCCGAGCACGTTCTGAATGCGAGTTGCCTCACGGGGGCCGAGGAACATGCGGGAGCCGTCCAGGGGACTGCGGAACTCGGCGCCTTCGTCCGTGATGCGGTTCAGCGCGGAGAGGGAAAAAACCTGGTAGCCGCCGCTGTCGGTAATGATGGGGCGGGGCCAGCCCATGAACGCGTGGAGGCCTCCGAGCTTCTCGACCGTCTCCGCCCCTGGGCTCAGGGCGAGATGATAGGCGTTGGCGAGCAGGAACTGCGTGCCGCATTCGTGCAGCCGCCCGGCCGTGATGCCCCTGACCGAGGCCCGCGTGGCGACCGGAGCAAAGGCGGGGGTGAAGACAACTCCGTGCGGCAACCTCAGCTCGCCGCACCGTGCCCCGCAGGACGGGTCCCGGGTTGTGACGGTGAACTCCATGTGGCTATTCGGAGGTCCTTATGTTATTGCCCGCTTCCCGGCGGTTGCCTGAGATCTGTCACCTGCGATCCCGGATAGTAATGGGCCAGTATCTCGCGCCAGGATTCTCCCTCGCGTGCCATGCCGCACGCGCCCCACTGGCACAGGCCCACTCCGTGGCCCCATCCCCGGCCGACGAACTCGAACTCGCTGCCGCGCCTCACCGCCGCGAAGGCGGTGCTCCTGATGCGGTCACGGCCCACGACCCGGCGGAAGTGCTCGGCGCTCACCAGCCTCGTTCCGTTCAGGAGCAGCTGCTTCGAGCGGCCGCCCGCCACGGCCCCCACCGTGCGAATGCTGCGCAGTGGCCCGACTCCCAGAGCGGAGAGTCTCCTCTGCAGCTCCGAGACCTCGATTCGGGTGCGCCACCTGTACCGGGGGCTCTCCCCGCACCAGCGGCATTCCACGCCGCGCAGGGGAGGGATCGCCTCTTCGCCGAAGACCGCTTCGGCCGGGGACGTATGCCCGCCGCAGGTGCTGTGGAAGTAGGCGGGGACCGGCGCGCCGCCGTACCACATCACGAGGCCCGAGGTGAGCCGGATCGCCTCGTCGGTCCTGGCCGACTCTGCGCTCACGCCGCCGTACGCCATGTCAATGTGAGTGAGGTACGAGCGCTTCGCCTCAGGGTCCGTCATTCGATGCAGGGCGAAGGTGCGCGCGGCGACCGCCTGGGCCATCAGTGCCTGGAGGGGCCAGCGCGTGGGCATCTCGCTCGGCACCACCCCGCGCAGGTACTGTTCCAGTGCGACGACTTCCGTGGCGCTCAGGAGCCCTTCGTCGCCCACCTCCACGCTGAGGCTGCCCCGGTACTGACGCCCCTCGAGCCGGAACAGGCCGTCGTCCGGGGTGAACAATGCCGCGGACCCGACCGGGGGCTCTTCGCCGAGCTGCAAGAGGGCGCCCTGAGAGCACAGTTCCCACGAACCCGCCTCGACGGGGCGCTGCCACTGCTGCTGCAAAGGGTCGCTCCAGCACCCGCCCGCCGTGCAGGCGACGTGCAGGCGTTGTGCACCCGAAGCCAGGCGCATCCGCACCCTCGGCTCCTCATCGGGGAGGAGGGCAAGGGGCGGGAGGGGCGGCGGCGGCGGCGGCGGCGGTGCTTCCCGCCGCCAGCAGCACGACAGCACCAGGGCGAGGCCCCCGCACAGGAGCAGCAGGCCCGCTGCGGCGACACAGATTCTCTGTCCGGTCGTCCGGGCGGGCACCGCAGCGGCTGAGGCGCTGTCCTCAAAGGGCCGGGGCTGATTCATCTCATCTCCCCTGCCGCCGCGCGGGGCCTCTCCCGCCACGGTAGAGGTGTCTGGTGGTATTCTTGAACCGTTCGTACTCGCTGAATACGCACCCGCAATACTGCTGGAGGTAGAGGTTGCGCCGGGAGGCCTCCCGGCGGTTTTCCTCGGCAAGGCG
>JAUWZH010000269.1 GCA_030615435.1 Candidatus Brocadiaceae bacterium
TTTCGAGAATACCGATCTGAGTGCCGAAACGATCGTGGAGAAATCTTTGGGGATCGCCGGCCGGCTATGTGTTTATACCAACCAGCAGATACAAGTAGAAAAGCTCTCGCAGGAGCCGACCTGACGCCACGCAGGATCGTCGAGGAGCTGGACAGATACATCGTGGGCCAGGACGCGGCGAAGCGGGCGGTGGCGATAGCCTTGCGCAACAGGTGGCGGCGCCAGCAGATAAGCGATGAGATGCGCGGGGAGATACTGCCCAAGAACATCATCATGATCGGGCCCACGGGCGTGGGGAAGACCGAGATCGCCCGCCGGCTGGCCGGCCTGGCTACGGCCCCTTTCCTGAAGGTGGAGGCCTCGAAATACACCGAGGTCGGCTACCACGGCCGGGACGTCGAGAGCATGGTGCGGGAGCTGGTCGAGATTGCCGTGAACATGGTCGGCTCAGAGATGTCCGAGCGGGTGCGGCCGCAGGCCGAGCAGAACGCCGAGGAGGAGCTGCTGGATGGGCTCTACGAGCCTGAGAGCGAGGCGCCCGCTGACCCGCAGAAGCTCGAGCAAAGAGGCCGCGCCCGCGAGCGGCTGAGGCATCTGCTGCGCAAGGGCACCCTGGAGGACAGGCCCGTCGAAATCAAGGTCGAGGAGAAACCCTTCGTCGTGCAGGGCATGGTGGCAGGGGGGGAGGAGATGGGCATTGACATGCAGGGCTTCCTGGAGCAGATGCTCCCTACGCGCACCGAAACCAGGCGCATGAGCGTGGCCGAGGCCCGCAGGCTTCTGATCCAGCAGGAAACTGAGAAACTGATTGACAGGGAGACCCTGTACCGAAACGCCGTCCGGCGCGCTGAGGAGAGCGGGATCATTTTCGTGGACGAGATTGACAAGGTGGCAGGCCGCGAGAGCCTCCACGGACCGGACGTGAGCCGCGAAGGAGTCCAGCGCGACCTGCTGCCCATAGTGGAAGGTTCCTCTGTTCCCACCCGCTACGGCGTGGTGCAGACCGATCACGTTCTTTTCATCGCCGCAGGGGCGTTCACCGTCTCCAAACCCAGCGACCTGATCCCCGAACTCCAGGGGCGCTTTCCCATCCGCGTGGAGCTCACCGACCTGACGCGCGAAGACTTCATGCGCATCCTCGTCGAGCCCCGAAACGCGCTCACTAGGCAGTACCAGTCCCTGCTTCAGACCGAGGACGTCAAGCTGTCCTTCACCGACGACGCCATCGCCCGGATCGCGGAGATAGCTGAGGACATAAACCAGAGAACCGAGAGCATCGGGGCGCGCCGGTTGCAGACCGTCATGGAAAAGCTCCTGGAGGAGATCAGTTTCGAGGCCCCGGAGAAAGGTGGGGTGCGGCTGCGCGTTGACGCTGCCTACGTGGATGAGAAGCTTGCCGACCTCGTGCGGGATGAGGAGGTCACGCGTTTTATCCTTTAGGCATTGCTCAGCTTTGCGCGCGCGGCGTTGCAGCCGGTCCAATTGCCTGTGAACGAGGCTTTGTGAGCCGTTCCGCGGCGCCGTGAATGGCTGCGCGTAGATGGCTTTGGGAGGTAGGCAGATGAAGGCTCAGTGCATAGTGTGTCACGAGCGGCCGGCGGCTTTTCTATGTGTTCAGTGCCACAAGCCGGTGTGCGATGAGTGCGCCTTCAAGGATGAGAATGGAGTCTTTTGCAGCCGGGAATGCGCGGCCCGGTACCGCTCCTACAAACAGACGCAGCGCCCCCCCGTCAGGCGGCGTCCAGGGGGCATGCTCAAGGGGGTTATCGTCGGGATCGTCATGGCCGTGCTTGCCGCCCTCGCTGCCTGGAAGCTCGGTTACCTGCAAATAACCCCATAGGGACCTGGCGGGTGTAGAGCGGGATGGCTCCCCTGGAAACGCGTGCAGGAGGCCTTCTACGCCAGGCCTGCCCAGACGGAGGAGACGTTCCGCAGGGGCTCGATTTGAGCCACCTCGTCGTCCCGCCACCCGAGCATGCTCAGCTTCTCGCGCACGTAATACCTGTAGTTCTCATAGGAGACGTCCTGCGGGATGAGGTGGTCGCCGTGGGGGATGTAACCGCCGTCGTGGACAACCTCTTCGACCCGCTTGAGTTCATTCAGTATGTCTCTCTTGGTGCCGGCGAAGGCGTGCTTCCGCAACCCTCCGCGCAGCAGTACCTGGTGGCCGTAAATCCTGCGGAACTTCACGGGGTCGGAGCCGGGATGCACCTCCAGGGGGAACATGCAGTTCAACCCGCACTCCAGCCATATCGGCACCAGCAGCGTGATGTCCCCGTCGCAGTCGGTCCAGATCACCGTGCATCCGTGCTCCCGCAGCAGCGTGCAGACACGCTTGAGGTGCGGCCCCACGATCTCCCGAAACATGGCCGGGCTGACAATCGGGCCGCTGCGGAAGCAGATGTCCTCCCAGCCGGCAGCGAGGTCCACTTCCACGTGCTGCAAAGCCTTTTCCAGTTGGGAGTAGTAGAGATCGGCCAGCGTGGCGACTATCTCTTCGACCAGTTCGCGGTCGTCATAGACCATCAGGGCTATGTTCTCGAAGCCGATCCAACAGCGCGGGGTGCCGAAGAAGGAGCCGAGGTTGACCCCGACCGGGACCTCGCTGCGCAGCAGTTCCTGCCCGAGCTTCTTGTAGTCGGTCTGGCGGCGCCCGGGGTGTTCGGGGTCGAGCCGCTCCTTGAAACGCTTCCAGTCGTCCCGGTTGCTGATGGGGAACTTGATGTAATGCGGGATCGTCTGGACGCCCGTCGTCTTTATTTCCCAGATCATCCCGTCGGGGAGCCTCTCGATGCGTGAGTGCTCTTTCTCCTCCAGCACCTCCGCTTCACCTTCGAAGGGGGGGTGGAGTTCGATGTTGATCGGCAAGTACATCAACGGGTCCGTGCCGAAGTAACGCTCGATTGACTCGTTGTCGTCGTACCTTTCGGGCAATCCCTCCCGGTGCCAACGTTCCCTGGTTGCGTCCAGGTAACCGAATTCCCAGTGCGGGATGCGGTCCACCGATTGAAAGTGCATGAGGCGGCGAAATCGCTCCCGGTGCGTCAGAGACGGACTCTGCGGCTCGGGCGATGCTCTTCTCTGCATCTCTGCGTCCTCGCGATGAAAGGAATGCCGCCGCCGGATGCGCAAGGCCAGGGATTCCTCAGCCGGACACGGCATCCGGCTTCAGCACCTGCGTCTGGAGCCTCGAGGCGGCCGCTGCCGATCAGTCGCCATTCCCTCCCGGCCCACAGGGCGCCTCGCGCATGATGAAATAGGAGGGCGAAGGGTGCGGCGGAGGAGGCACCTTGTAATCGGGCTCCTGGCCCCTGATCTGAGTCAGGCTCCATTTGCAGGCGTGGCGGATTCTGGTGGATCTCTCTGCCGGGGTCATGTGCTTTTCCAGCACCTCGGCCCCTTCCGCCGAGCCTATTCTTCCAAGGGCCACTGCCGCTTCAAAACTGACAAGGGGCGATTCGAGCGATCGGGCGTCCAGCGAGCCTACGAGCAGCCCCGTGAGAAGCCCGACACTCCCCTCGTCTTTCAACAGGCCTATTGCACGCACAGCGGCCACACGCAAGGGGATAGGCGCCCCTTGACTGCCCTCGGTCGGCACGACCTTCGCCAGAGCGCGCAGCCTGGGCAGGACTTCGGTGTAACCCAGTTTGCCGAGCGATATCAGGGCACACGTGCGAACCTCCATGTCCTCATCCCTGGCCAAGGGGAACTCATTGAGTGGTACGCACGCTTCCTTCCGGCCGATCTCTCCCAGTGCCCAGGCCGCCCAGCGGCGGGCGGGCAGGTAACGGTCCTTCAGC
>JAUWZH010000284.1 GCA_030615435.1 Candidatus Brocadiaceae bacterium
ATTCGACCGGACACGATCCTCCTCACCGTGAGGCTGGCCAATAATGAGACGGGAACGCTGCAACCCATCTCGGAAATCGCCGGAATCGCGAAACGAAGTGGCGTTCCGCTCCACACGGACGCTGTGCAGGCTGTTGGGAAGGTTCCGGTGGACGTGGACAAGCTGGAAGTGGATCTGCTGTCCATATCCGCCCACAAAGTATACGGTCCCAAGGGCATCGGCGCTCTCTACGTTCGGAGAGGCACGAAGATTGATCCGCTCTTCCACGGTGGGCACCATGAGCGCCGCAAACGCGCAGGCACGGAGAATGTGGCTTCGATTGTCGGCCTTGCAAAGGCCATGGAACTTGCAACGGAGGAGCTGCCCGACAGTGCTCTCCACCTTGCAGGACTCAGGAACCGCCTGGAGCGCGGAATACGGCAAAGGATACCACACACACATCTCAACGGCCACCCGGAAAAGAGGCTTCCGAACATCTTGAACACGAGTTTCGAGTTTGTGGAAGGGGAATCGCTTCTTCTCAATCTGGATATGCGTGGCATCGCCGTATCAACGGGTTCAGCGTGCACGTCCGGCTCCCTTGAGCCTTCACATGTTTTGCAGGCGATGCGGGTTGACCCTGCTGTCGCGCAGGGAAGCCTGAGATTCTCGCTGGGGCGTGACAACACCGAAGATGAAATGGACTTTGTGATTGAGTCGCTTGCCGAGATCGTTCGGCGGCTGCGCCGGATCTCTCCGCTGTATGCGGAGAAAATGGAGAAGTAGAGAGTTGGAAGAGACTATCGTCGAAAAGATTGTAAATCTCAAGAAGCAGAGGAACGCCGTTATTCTGGCACATAATTATCAAGTGCCAGAGGTTCAGGATATTGCCGACCACGTTGGCGATTCCCTCGAGCTAAGTCGGAAGGCGGCGGCGACTGATGCAGATGTCATTGTTTTTTGCGGCGTCTATTTCATGGCGGAGACTGCCTCGATCCTGTGTCCCGACAAAACTGTTGTCATTCCGGATAAAGACGCTGGCTGTCCAATGGTTGATATGGCGCCTGTGGAGCGTGTGCTTGAGCTCAAGAGACGCCATCCGGACGCCACCGTCGTCAGCTACGTGAACTCAACTGTGGCGGTGAAGGCGGAGAGCGATTACTGCTGCACCTCTGCCAACGCCGTGGACGTGATCCAGTCGCTGGATGCCCAAAGCCAGATTATCTTCCTTCCCGACAAGTACCTGGGATCTTACGTTGCCTCGAAAACGGGCAGGCGGCTGATTCTTTATGACGGTTACTGTCCGATCCATGTCAGGATCTTGGAGCAAGACGTCTTGCGCGTGAAAGCAGAACATCCTCAGGCCGAGGTGATGGTGCACCCGGAATGTGTTCCAGGTGTTATCGCTCTTGCTGACTGTGTGCTTTCCACCAGCGGAATGTGCCGACGCGCTCAGGAATCGCCGAGCGAAGAAATGATCGTGGGTACGGAAATCGGATTGCTGCATCGCCTGAGGAAGGAGAACCCGGAGAAGCGCTTCTACGCCGCATCGGAAGCTGCCGTCTGCCCCAATATGAAGCGCATTGACATTGAGAAGATACTCTGGTCGCTGGAGGAGATGAAGTACGAGGTCAAGGTGCCCGAGGCTACCAGAGAAAGGGCCAAGAGGGCTGTAGATAGAATGGTGGAAGTGGTCAAGGCGTAAAGATGGCTCGTCGAAACCGAATTGTGGTGGCCATGTCAGGGGGCGTGGATTCTTCTACCGCTGCCGCCCTTCTCAAGCAGCAAGGGCATGAAGTAATAGGCATCGGACTCAGGTTGCCTCAGTCAGGGGCGACAAGGGAATCTGTGAGAAGCTGCTGCGGGATTGGGGGGATGGATGACGCCTGCCGCGTTGCCTCACGGATCGGCATCCCATTCTATGTCCTGAACTACCAGGACTTCTTTCAGAGAACCGTGATCGATTATTTCTGCGGGGCTTACCTCAATGGAAGGACACCAAATCCGTGTGTGGAATGCAATCGCGTTGTGAAATTTGGGCGCCTTTTGAAGCTTGCCGATGCCTTGGACGCGGACTACCTCGCAACAGGGCACTACGCAAGGGTCTGCCAGGACCGCCGCACCGGCAGGTACGTGCTCAAGAAGGGAATAGACGCCGAGAAGGATCAGTCCTATTTTCTTTATCCGCTCACTCAAGAGCAGCTCTCGCGCGCTCTGTTTCCCCTGGGCGAAAAGACCAAAGAAGAAACACGTGAGCTAGCGAGGTCTTTCGGTCTGGATGTCTGCGACAAGCCTGCCAGCCAGGATATCTGCTTTCTCGGCAACGGAGGCTATCGCCGATTTCTCGCCGAAAGATTTCCGGAATCGCTTTGCCCCGGCCGTATTACGGACACGCATGGTCAAGTCCTCGGTCAGCACCGGGGGATCGCCTTCTACACTGTGGGGCAGAGGAAGCGGCTGGGTATCGGCGGCGGCGAGCCCTTGTACGTCTTGGCCCTTGACAGGGGGACAAGGACGGTAGTTGTTGGGGGGAGAGAGGAGCTTCAGAAGAGCCAAATTCTGGTCAAGCGTGTGAACTGGATCGCATTCGGTGAGCCGCCTGACCGGATGGAAGTGGGCGTAAGAATCCGTTATCGGCAGCATGAGCTTGGAGCGACCGTTCGCGCGCGGGACGGCGGCAGTGCCGTTGTCGCATTCACCAGTCCTCAGGCTGCGGCTGCACCGGGGCAGTCTGCGGTATTCTATGATGGTGATGTGGTGGTTGGTGGGGGAATCATTGACCAATGAGAGAGACACGCGTGACCTGGATAACGAAAGAGGAGAAACTTGAGACGCTGCGGAGCATCCTTCGCGGTATGGGGAGCGTGCTGCTGGCGTATTCCGGAGGGGTTGACAGCACTTTTCTTCTCAAGGTCGCATCCGAAGTGCCCGGAAATGAAGTTCTAGCGGTTACGGCTCTCTCTCCGACCTATCCCCAGGAGGAACACGAGAGAGCCTGTGAGATCGCTCGTTCGTTGGGCGTGAGGCATGTGTCAATACCAACGGAGGAGCTGAAAGACCCAAAGTTTTCAGAGAATCCGCCCGAGCGGTGCTACTACTGTAAGAGTGAGCTGTTCCGGAAGCTGCGGGATATCGCGACTCGGGAGGGGATCAACTTCATCCTTGACGCGAGCAACCTGGACGATTGCTCAGACTATCGCCCTGGCAGAAAGGCGGCCCAGGAAGCAGGGGTCAGGAGTCCGCTCGTAGAAGTGCGTATGACGAAGGACGAGATCAGGACACTATCCAGGGAAATGCGCCTTCCAACCTGGGACAAGCCATCCCTGGCTTGCCTCGCGTCACGATTTCCATACGGAGAGGCCATCACCCCTGAGAAGCTGAACCGAGTGGAACGAGCGGAGAGACTCCTTCGCGAATTGGGCTTCAAACAGGTGAGAGTGAGAAGTCATAACAGGCTGGCTCGCATCGAAGTGGATGCCAGCCGCGTCCACGAACTCGCCGAGCTGGAACTACGCGAGAAGGTCGTCAAAGAGCTGAAAGATCTAGGGTTCATTTACGTCACGCTTGATCTTGAG
>JAUWZH010000314.1 GCA_030615435.1 Candidatus Brocadiaceae bacterium
CAGCTTTGCCCTCTCAACACGAGCAACGAGCAACGAGCAACGAGCAACGAACAACGCCTGCCCGCCGAAGCTTCAGCGAAGGCGGGAGCAACTAATGAGTGCCTTTGCGGATCAAGTTCAGCCGGCCGCCGGCCAGCAGTATGTCCCTTTCCCTCTCGCTGAGTTCGGAGCGGACGGTGAAGCAGCCGGCGTGCAGGCCGTCGTGCACGTCTGCCATCTTCAAGCGGTCTCCCTGTCCGATGCCATCATAATCGCTGGGGTCGGCAAACGTAAGAGGCAGGATGCCGAAGTTGATCAGGTTCGCCCGGTGAATGCGTGCGAAGCTCCTGGCAATGACGGCTTTGAGGCCGAGGTGCATCGGCGCCAGGGCGGCGTGCTCGCGGCTGGAGCCCTGGCCGTAGTTCTCTCCGCCCACGATGAATCCGCCGCCCCTCTCGCGGGCGCGCGCCGGAAACTCGGGGTCCACGTGCTCGAAGACGTGCTCGCTGATGGCCGGGATATTGGATCGCAGGGGCAGGACCGTGCTCCCCGCAGGCATGATGTGGTCCGTGGTAACGTTGTCGCCCACTTTGATGAGGACCGAACCCTCGACCGACTCCGGCAGGGGACCCCGCCTCGGGATCGGCCTGATGTTCGGCCCCCGCACGACCTCAACATGCGAGCCGTCCTCCGGCGGGTACACGATAAGGCTGTCGCTAACGGGATACAGGGCCGGTTCCTCGACCTTCGGCGGCTCGCCGAGTGTGCGCGGGTCGGTGATCTTGCCGCTGAGGGCGGAGGCCACGGCAGTCTCAGGGCTGCACAGGTGGCACAGGGCGCTCTGCGTGCCCGTGCGGCCCTCGAAGTTCCGGTTGAAGGTGCGCAGCGTAACCGCGCCCGTCGCCGGCGCCTGGCCCATGCCGATGCACGGCCCGCACGCCGATTCCAGGACGCGCGCCCCCGCGTCAATCATCGCCGCCAGGACGCCCCGCCGCGCGATCATCCCCAGCACCTGTTGTGAACCCGGAGATATGGTGAGGCTGACGTCAGGATGGACCTGGCGGCCTTCGAGCAGCGCGCCCACGGTGGAGAGGTCCCGCAGGGAGGAGTTCGTGCAGCTTCCGATGCAGACCTGATCCACCCGCCTGCCCTCGACCTCCCGGACCGGCACCACGTTGTCCGGGCTGTGCGGCAGGGCTATGAGGGGCTCCAGGGCCGAAAGGTCCAGCTCGATGGACTCGTCGTAATGGGCGTCCGGATCGGCCTCGAGGGCGCAGAATCCCTCCTCCCTCCGCTGCGCTTGCAGCCAGCCGAGCGTCTCCTCGTCAGATGGGAATATGCTGGTGGTGGCCCCGAGCTCAGCACCCATGTTTGCGATTGTGGCGCGCTCGGGCACGCTGAGGGTCCGCACGCCCGGCCCGGCGTATTCGAAGAGCTTGCCCACGCCGCCTTTGACCCCGAGGCGCCTCAGCAGCTCCAGGATCACGTCCTTGGCCGTTACCCAGGGCGGCAGTTCGCCCGTCAGGTTCACGCGCACCACGCGAGGGCCGCTCAGGTGGAACGGCATCCCCGCCATGGCGCAGGCGACGTCCTGCCCGCCGGCGCCGATGGCGATCATCCCGAGGCCGCCGGCGGTGGGGGTGTGGCTGTCGCTGCCCAACAGAGTCTTGCCCGGCACCCCGAAGCGCTCCAGGTGCACCTGGTGGCAGATACCGTTGCCGGCCCTGCTGAAGACGATGCCGTAACGGGCGGCCACGCTCTGGAGGTAGCGATGGTCGTCGGCGTTCTCGAAGCCCGTCTGGAGGGTGTTGTGGTCCACGTAGCTGACCGCAAGCTCGGTGCGGATGCGCTCGACTCCCATCGCCTCGAACTGGAGGTAGGCGACGGTGCCCGTGGCGTCCTGGGTGAGGGTCTGGTCTATCGCCACGCCGAAGCTCTGCCCCGGGGCCGCACGGCCTTCGACGCAGTGCGCTTTCAGGATCTTGTAGGTGAGGTTGTCATTCATGGCGCCGGCCCCGGTGCGGCGTGAAGACGGCCCTCTCAAGGTGGAGATTGGTGCCAGAGGTGGGATTCGAACCCACATGGACGGTGAAGTCCACCGGTTTTTGAGACCGGTGCGTCTGCCATTCCGCCACTCTGGCACCTATAGCGCAGCCGAACGTCAGTTGCGGGATCGAGCCTCTCGGTCAAGCCCATCCAACGCTCTCAGGCAAGCCGTGGCGAGGAGGTGTCGGCAGACACGTAACGCGTTACCTTTTCGACGCTTGCGAACTGTTCAATTCCACCCCACGGGCCGCAGCTGCATCAACGACAATGTAGCCAGGAGGGTGGGAGAAGTCAAGGCTCCGCGCGATCGAGGCATTTGCGTTGTGGGCCTGTTGGGCCGCTCAGGGTGACGCGATCCTCCGGCTTGGCCGCACCGTCGCTGCCAATGTTGCTCCAACAGCGCCCCTCAAGGGCCTGCATGGGCCGTGCCGCCCTCCTCCAGCAGCACGGGGCGGGGGAGGAGCCGGTCGTTCCTGCTACTATGAGATGTGCCCGGGCGGGATCACCGGCACAGACATGACGCGCAGCAACAGCGCGGAAGCACCCTTACCAGACCAGCAGCGGCTTTGCTCCCATTATCCCGAACCTTCTTCTGCCGACGGTTCCTCGTCACACTGAAAAACGCCCTCGACGCGCTTTCCGAAGGCTCGGGCAATGCGGAAGGCAAGCTCCAGAGAGGGCGCGTACTTGCGGGCCTCGATCGCGATAACGGTCTGCCGGGTGACGCCAACCCGATTGGCCAGTTCCTGTTGGGTCATCTCGTCGTGGTCGAAACGCAGCCTCCTGATCCGGTTTGTCAGCTCAGTCTTCGCCATGACTTGCCTCCCGGCCGTACAGCACCAGAACGACGACGGCTCTGACCACGAAGAAGACGATGGCGCCGCAAACGACGATGAACGGCAGCGCCTCAATGGCGATCTTCTCCTTCCCCTGGCACATGTGAACGAACCACGCGATCATGCTTGAC
>JAUWZH010000017.1 GCA_030615435.1 Candidatus Brocadiaceae bacterium
CACGCAGCCCTGCTGGTGTCCGAGCGCAGCGCCCCCCAGTTTGAGGCATACCGACACGCCGACCCGGCCAAGGGATGGTACGACGCCCTGACGAGGGCGCATGTCCCCGTGGACGTGATACTCGACGAAGAGCTTACCCCGGAATGTCTGTCCGAATACCGCGTCCTCATCCTGGCGAACGCCCCGTTCCTGGATGATGACCAGGCACAGGCAATAAAGGAGTTCGTTTCAGACGGCGGAGGGTTGGTCGCCAGCCACAGGTCCTCTCTCTACGATGGGGACGGATATTTCAGGAGGGGATTCGCGCTGAAACAGGTTTTCGGCTGCGAGTATCAGGCCGTCATTGAAGACCCCTGGACTTACATAGGATTCTCCAGCAGCCACCCCGTCAACGAAGGGTTCGAGCCGGGTCTCCTGATCATGCACGGGGAGATGAGCAGCCTGGAGGCACGCCTCGACCCGGATCAGTCGAACATGCGTCTCAAGGGCAGGACACTCGATGCAAGCCATCAGTTGAAAGTCGCGCCGATGGAAGGCAGTCAGGTTATCGCCACCATCTTTGACAGCGCCAAACCCCTCGGCAACTACTTCTGCAAGGACGTGGCGCCGGCAATGCCGGGGAAAGACACGGGATACCCCGCCGTGATTGCCAACACATACGGGAAGGGCCGCGTCATATACTTCCCTGGACAGGTTGACAGGCTGTTTTACCGGATCGGACATCCCGACTACGAGCGTCTCCTCCTCAACAGCCTCCACTTCGTGGGAGGCAGACCGGCCGTGACGGTCGAAGCTCCGACCACAATTGAGGCAACGTTCTTCCAGCAAGAGGAGCACAAGAGGGTCATAATCCATCTCTTGAACCACACCTACGACCAACTGTTTCCACGGCCCACCACGGGGAAGTACGGCAACTTCTCCGGGGATGTGTTCAGACCGGTCGGGGACATCATACCCGTAAGCGACATACAGGTGACATTGCAAAATTCAGGCAGTGCGGCGGTCAAGAGAGTCTTTTCCATGACCACCTCAGAAGAGGTGCCATGTCAATTGAATGAGGAAGAGACGCGCTTCCGCGTGCCGAGGCTGGACGAATATGACGCCTTCGTTGTGGAGTACGGCCGGTAGCATGAAGGGCCGTGGGTTGCAGGGACAGAAGCAGTGATGCGATTCGGCCAAAACGCCGTCCCGGTACTGTCAATGCCCTATTGCGGCGTCACACGGACCCAGCGGATGTCGGTGTCGTCGGCCTCGGGGCCTGCATAGTACACGACGAGCACGTCGCCTCCATCCAGCAGCGCGGTGGCCGGCAGAGCGAGCATGCAGCGGTGCTCATGCCGGCCCGCGGACACGGCATCACGGCCTCGCAGAAGCCCATCAGCGAATACGACCACCACCGCAGCGATAAGAAGCGCGCTGCCTTTTCTTGCTCTGGCCGTTCCAGGCGACTACAGAAGGCGTCGGAATCCGGAATGTGCCACGGGGCCTTTGAGGCGCTTCTCCACCTCGTCCTTTTCGAGCGCGTCGGCAATCCCGGCAAAGACCTCGTCAATGGCCTGCGCGTATTCCGCGATGATCTCATCGGTATGGGCCAGCGTGACGTAGATCGCCAGGTCGGCGAGATAGCCCCGCTCCAGCATGAGCTGTATGTAAAGGGTTCTCAGTTCAGCGGCGAGCTCGTGCTCGAAAGCAAAGCGCGCCAGGGCCGGATAGGCGTCGTCAACCTTCACCGGCAGGGCGTGCCGCTCGGCGGCGGAGCGCCAGGCGTCCTGGACCTTCCGACCTATGCGTTCACAGTGAGACGGGAGGTCCATCTGCCGCATCTTCCGGATGCTGGCCAGGGCCGCAGCAGGCCCGACACCGTCGGTCCAGTATGTGCTGCTGATAAAGGAGGCGTGCGCCCCTTCCATGGCCTTGCGCGTCCCGATCACGGCGGCCATGGGATGTCCGTTGCTCATGCTCTTGGCGAAGACCGCCATGTCGGGCGCGACGCCGAACTTCAGGTGCGCCCCGCCGAGGCAGAGCCGCCAGCCGACCGATATCTCGTCGAACACGAGCAGCGCCCCGACCCCGTGCGCCTCGTCGCGGACGAACTCCAGGAATCCCGGCTCGGGGGCACGGTGACGGCAGGGCTCCATGACCACGGCGGCGAGTCGGCGCCCGTGCTCGTCCAGGATCTTCTTCAGTTCCTCGCGGTTGTTGTAAGTGAAAGTGAGGGTCGTGCCGCGAAGCTCGACCGGCACGCCGAGCGGATCGAGCCCCGGAAGCAGGTGGCCGCGCAGGGAGTCGCTTTCGCCGAGGTTCGCGGCGAGATACCAGTCGTGCCAGCCATGGTAGCCGCAGATCGCAACGATCGAGCGGTCCGTGGTGGCGCGGGCGATCCGGACGGCCACACTCATCATCTCCCCGCCAGTGCGCGCGTAGCGGACCTGCTCCGCCCATGGGTGAAGCTCGCACAGGAGCCTGGCAAGCTCCACTTCCTGCGGGGAATTGAGCGTGCAGAAACTCCCGCGAGCGATCCTACGCTGCACCGCGCGGGTCACGTCGGGGTCCCTGAATCCCAGCAGGCAGGCCCCGATGCCGTGCGGGCCCAGGTCGTAGTAGTGCCTGCCGTCAATATCCCATACCTCGCACCCGCGCGCCTCTCGGAAGTAGGCGGGCCACTGATCCGGGGCGAACCTCTCGGGGCGTTTGCTCAGCAACTGCGTCCCGCCAGGGATCATCGTCTTAGCTGCGCGGTAAAGCTCCTGCCCGACGTTCCCGGCTTCAGCCTTCACGCCGAGCACACGCAGCGCATTATCGTGGAAGACGTCTTTCAGGTCGTCGTTGTCGAGGAAGGAACTCTCGGCTGCGCTGAGCAGGGCGCGCAGGGACTCCAGGCCGACCGTGACCGGCTGTCCGAAGAACGCCTTTTCGTTCCATTGCACCTGGTCCGTAGTGACCCAGGCGAAACCGTCTCCGAGTGTGACGCAGCGGCCTCTCTGTTGGGAAGCCGGGAAATCGCTTCCCCACAGCAGGCGGCGGGGGCCGAACTCGCTCAGGATGGCGGCGAGCGCCTCCGGCTCGCAGACCGCAGCGGAGTCGAACCAGAGGTTCTCGAGCCCTCGCAGGACCGAAATCGCCCCCACGGTATTGGGGGCGTGGAAGCCGCGCGCCGCATGTGCCAGCACCAGCCGGGCATTGGGATACTTCTCGCACCTGGTGCGGATGTACCTCTGGTTCTGGGGGTCGGAAAGGGCGGCGTCCCGCACCATGTGCAGAAGGATGACAAGTCCGCGCTCGTCGGCGAGTTCCCACGCCCACTCAGGCAGAAATTCCTCCGGCGCGGCGTCGAATGTCCGCTCCCTATCCGCGTAGAAGTGATACGGCTTCAGGCAGCGCACGCGAGGGTTCGCCAGCCTCGCCTCGACCGCACTCGGCTTCTGATGCGGCGCAACGACGATTGAGGCCAAACAGCCCGGCGCCTTTTCGGCCTGGCCGGCGACGTAATCATTGATCGCGTCAATATCCCCGTCCTGGCTGGGACAGGGAGTCAGCAGTGCGCCGCGCAAGCGCTCGACGCCCACCTGCCTGCCGATGTGTTCGCGCCATACGCGATAGTCGCTCTCCGCAGGCCCCCCTTCGAGGAAGGGGGCGAGGGGGCGCAGGTGCTCCCTGCGGTATGGGTGCATGTGGATGTCGAAAAGGCGGCCTGGAAGGCGCGCCTGGATTTCCCTGGCCAGGGCGCCGTCGGCCTCCGTGAATGTCCAGCCGTCGGGAATCTGGACGTCCTCGCGTGCGCCAGTGTTCCTGGTTTCCTCCATGACTATCCCGCTCCTTCACTTATCTCCTCAAGCAGGACTTCGCGCCCCCTCTCTTCGCGGCTTCGGATGCCGGCGATGATGATCTTCATCAGCTCGACCGTCTCCGACCAGGGCACCGGCCGCTCGCCCGTGCGGAGGTAGTCCACAAACGCCTGGAGCTGGGCCTTGAAGGCATAGAACGTGTCGCCAAAAGCCACCTCGAAAGCGCCCTTCGTGCCCATGACCGAGAGGCGGCCGAACCCGCCGTACATGTCCTTTATCGCTATCAGCACCACGTCCACCAGGCGCCCGTGCTTGAGGTGGACGATATTGCGGTCCACAGTGCCGGTGTTGCGCGCGGAGACGAACCCGGGCCCCAGCACGGGATACAGCCCTTCCAGGGCATGGATCCCGTAGTGCTCCCAGCTCTTGGCGGTGGACATGGACAGGTAGCGAGGCTCTCCGACCTCCCCGAGCCGCTCCCGTGCCTCCACGAACTCGCGCCCGTAACGCATGGCGCTGGAGGAAAGGATCGCCTTGCCCGCCTTCACCCACGCGTGAAAGGTTTGCAGATCGGGCTCGTTGTCAACAAGCGGCTTGTCCACGAAGACCGGCAGTCCGGCCTCCACGAAGGGCCGTGTGCGCGCCACGTGCTCATGTCCCTTGTCCGTGGCGATGATGACCGCATCCACGCGGCCGATCACGTCCTCGGCCCGGCCGACGACGTTGGGGACCTTCGAAGCCACGGAGACCTTCTCGGCATCTGCCGGATCGTCGGTCCAGATGTGGGTCACGCGCGCGCCCTCGATCTGGAGCGTCGCCGGATCCTCAGCGCCGAGGTACTCGGGGATCGTGGGGTACGGGCACTTCGCCATGGCGTCCCGGTCATACCCGTTGAAGATGGCGCTCCAGGAGTACGGGTGACCGTTGCCCTCCACCATGCCGAGCATGGCGAGACGGATGTCGTCCCTCTGCGGCACAAGGGCTCGCATGAAGTTTCCCCCCTTTCCACATTGGCACTGGGAAACGACGACACCTAGCGAGCGAATGCCCGCTCATATCTCGACGGCGCATCCATGGCGGCCGCTCTCGGTGGCAGCCATGCAGATCTCGACGGTGTGTGCGGCCTCCTGGAGCGAGCACAACACTTCCGCCTTCCCTTCGATTGCGTCGAGGAAGTTGGCTGCCTCGGCCACGAAGGGCGCGTCCACCTGCGCTTTTTCGTCCCGCTCGCCGACATCCAATTGCGTCCAGGTCCATTCGTTGGTGTCGCGGCGGAAAACGCCGATTCTCTCGCCCCACCCGTCGCAGAGTATCTGTGCGTCATTGCTCGAGAGTGTAAGCAGGTCGGTTCGACAGGGGTGCCACATACAACTGTGCAAGGTAGCCACGGCTTTGCTGTCGCGAAAGTGCAGGATCACCGACACCGTATCTTCCGCGTCCATGCCCTCAACCATGAGATGGTCATACCATGCCATCACCCTCGTCACCGGCCCCATGAACCACTGCAACAGGTTGGCCAGGTGCGAGATTTGGTCATGGATGACGCCCCCGCCCATCGCCCTGCTGACCTCGTAGGTATTGCGATAATCCGGACGCGCAACGCGGTGGTCATAGCCGGCGCTATACGTGATGTCCAGGATTTCGCCGGCCCGGCCGGAGTCTATTTCTTCCTCCACGATCCGGGAGATACGCGCCGCCCTGCGCACATAGGCGACGCCGACGATCAGCGCCTTTTCCTCCGCCGTGCGCTGGAGCTCCGGGACGCCCTCCAGGTCCACTGAAAGCGGTTTTTCGATGAACACGTTACAGCCGGCCTCGACGGCCCGGCGCGCGCAAGGGATGTGCAGGTGGGCCGGCACGCAGATAACCGCCGCATCGAAGCGGGACAGTTCCACCTTCTCAAGATCGTCGAAAGCGCCCGAGAGGGGGTATCTGGCCGCCATCTCCTCGAGGCGCTGCGGCCTGATCTCGCACAGCGCCACCTCGGCCCGACCCGTCTTGATGAAACATCGGGCATGGCGTTCCCCGATGCTCCCCCCTCCGACGATCAGCACTCGACGCACGATGCTCCTCCCGCGAGACTGTTCAGCCTTCATCCATGAGGCGTGCATACGGCCTTGATGATGGGCCGGTCGGCCTCGATGATTCCCCTGAATACGGCTTCGTAATCGTCGAGACAGAACGTGTGCGTGATGATCTCCTGCGCGGGCATAAGGCCTTTACGCAGTATGTTCAAGGACATCGGGAACTTTATGGCCGGCTCGGCAAAAGTGGGCGCCAGCGTCCGCTTGTTGAAGATCAGTTCGTTCACGTCCACCGTAATGCTGGACTCGCCTGCGAAGTTGATGCCGATGAAGGAGACCTTCTCGCCAAACCGGCCGGTCTCGATCGCCACCTCCATGCTCCTGGGAGGGCTCGTGACGATCACGCGGTCCGCGCCGTTCGGGAAATGAAGGTGCACCGCCTCCACAGCGTCCTCTCTGGCGGAGTCAACCACGAAGTCGGCGCCGAGGACCTTGCCCGCCTCCACTCTCGCCTTCTCCATCGGCCTGTCGGTCTCGTACCCGACGAGTCCCACGGTTGCCGCGCCGCGCAGTTTGGCCAGCCGTACGCACATGAGGCCGATGGGGCCCGGCCCGAAGACGACCACGTCGCCGGCGAGCGGGATCTCCGCGTGGAGCACGGCATTGATCGCCACCGCCTGGGGCTCGGTGAGAGAGGCCGTCACGTAATCGAGTCCCTCGAACACGTTGCACAGACGCTCGTTGACGACCATGTGCTCGGCCATGCCGGGGCGGCCCCCGAGGTCGTAGACCTCGCGGCACAACTCTGGCTCGCCGTTCTTACAGTTGATGCACATCCCGCACATGCCGACGTCCTCGACGATGACCGAATCGCCCTCCTTGACGTTGGCAACGTTCTTGCCGAGCTCCACGACCTCGGCGGCTATCTCGTGCCCCAGGGCGTTGTATTCGCCGCCGGCGTCCCTGGCGAAGTGGATGTCCGTGCCGCACACGCCGCAGGCGTGCACCTTCACCAGGACGTCACTGTCGCCGAGGGACGGAAGCTCGAGCTCCCTGAGATCGAAGTCCATGAAGCTTCTTGCAAAGAGTCCTCTTGTCTTCATGCAAAGTTCCTTTCACAGGAACCGGCGGCTGGATCACCCCGTTCCGTAAAGCGAACCCTCCGGATGCGGGAAGATGCGGTCGTCCTTGTGCTTCATGGTCACCTCCAGGTTGTCGAACACCTTATGGAATGCCTGGACATAGAGTTTCATCTGCCTCAGCGTGTTAGGCGGATGGATGCCGTGGACGACGGTGTAGCTCTCACATAACGCCTTCGCGACCGGGTAGTCGTCCGGGTCATAGGGCCTGTCCGTGCGTTTTTTCTTCTTCATCTTGCCTTTGTACTTGTCGCAATCCCACGGACACCCCGTCTTGCCGTAGCCCCACATGGTCTGGAACAGGTCCTGCGCGGGCACGGGCATGGTCTGCCACTGACCGATCTGGAGTCCCTCGCGGTAAAGCGCCTTCTCCACGGCCATGCGGAAATCCGCCGGGCTGACGTCCACGCCGGCCTTCCGGGGGTCGAAGCGGACGTTGTACATGAAATAGACGTGCGTCTGCTTCGGCGGCACGTAAGGGGGTATGACGCCCGGGATCCTGGCGAGTTCATCCGTCAGGTACCCTGCGTTCGCCTGTCGCCTGGCGTTGAGGCGGTCCATCTTGCGAAGCTGCGCCCGCGCGAGCGCTGCCGGGAGCTCCTGCGTGCGGTACATGTAGCCGAGGATGCTCGCGTTGTAAAGCCGCAGTCTGGTCTCGTCGTCCACCTCGTCCCCGAACATGCGCACGAGTGCGGCCCGGTGGGCCCACGTCTCGTCGTCCATCACCAGCAAACCGCCCTCCCCGCCGCAGAGGTTCTTGAGGTTGTTGAGGCTGAAACACGCCATGTGGCCGATCAAGCCGGCCACCTTGCCCTTGTAAGTGGCACCGTGCGCCTGGGCGGCATCCTCAATGACGATGAGGTCGTGCCTTTTCGCGATGCGCATTATGGGGGCCATGTCCGCCATCAGGCCCTGGATGTGAGGCACCACCAGCGCCTTTGTGCGCCGGGTGATTGCGGCCTCCAGCTTCTTCGGGTCCATGTTATAGGTGCGTGGGTCAATGTCCACGAACACCGGCACGGCGTTCTGGTGAAGGGCGCAACTGGCCGAGGCCAGGAACGTGAAGGCCGAGGTGATGACCTCCGAGCCGGGGCCCACCTGCGCCGCTGCCAGCGCCATCTGAAGCGCCGCCGTCCCGCTGTTGGTCGCCAGGCAGAACTTCCTGCCGCAGTATGTCGCCCATTCCCTCTCCAGCCTCGCCGCTTCGGGCGCGGTGGCGCCGGCCAGGATGCCGCGCTCAAGCACCCGCAGCACGGCCTTCCGCTCGGAAGCGCCCAACACGGGCCAGTTCTTGATGGTTCCCTTGCGCACCACGGGCTTGCCGCCGTCAATCGCAAGCTTCGGCATTTCCTCAACCTCCCAGGAAGCGTGGCACAAACAGAGAGCCTACCGCACCATCTCCGCGTGGAGCTGCCCAAGAAGGCCCAGGGCCTGCTCCGTTATTACGTCTTCGGCATGTGCGTCCAGGCAACCGCATCCCGGCCGTGTGGCGTAGCCGCCCTCTTCAATTGCGCGGCTGGTGGGAATGTAGCCGAGGGATCCGTTGGCCAGGTCTACGATAAACGTGTGCTCGTGAGGGCTTGCACGCTTGATCCGAACGCCGATCTCCGTGAAGAGCTCGCCCGGGATGGTCACGAACGCAGCGCCGCCAACCGTGAAGCCGATCATTTCCACATCGTATTCCTTGGCGGCGCTGTCCGCCAGCTCCACACACATGCGGGCGTAGATCGCATCATCCACGCCGTCACGGATGTTGACCACCTGCTCTCGGGCCCGGGCAGCGACCTCGCGAGCCCACTTCAGGTAGTCCGGGGCAATCTTGCGTGCGCCGACGCGAGAACGCGAGCACGCAGCGCCGAGGGTCTCACTGCCAGGTCGAATCCGCCGGGCGACTGCAAGCACCTCGCGTGCCAGCCACGTGCCCTTGCGCTCCAGACCCTCCCAGTCGCGCTCGCGAAAGGCCGGGATGTCCACGCTCCCCTGCGCGCCGTTGGTGAAGAGCGCTACTCCCCCCAGCTCCCGCTCGATCAGGGCCGATGCGAAGGCGGGATAGTCGCCGCTGATCTCGAACCACGTGCCCGGCGGCGTGTTCGGATGGCCGGCGTGGTTGTAAATGACGGCGAGCGTCGGCCCGCACGCGGCGTCAATGCGCACCACGCCCACCTGTGGGTCGGGCACTCCTGCCGGGCCCAATATGTCGTCCCAGGAAAGGGCTTCCCAGTTCATCACGATCCGGCCATCTTTCGCCCAGAGCCGGCGGTATTCGCTGATGGTGAACTCCTCGCCGACTCCTGAGCCCGCGAGCGCGGGCACGGCCTTCTGCCGCGCCCGGGATACCAGGGCGACGAGTTTCTGCACGAGCCACTGGTTGTATGCATCTTCGCGTGGGCAGAAGAATCCGCAGGTCGCCGGGCCGGAATGGACGTGCGCGCACGCAATGACCTGCCTCTGCGGCAGGATGCCGGCCTGTTCGGAAATGCCGGCGCGCACGCGGGCCACGGTGTCGTCAGGGAGACCAACGAGCTCCAGACTCAGCAGCGCAAAAGGCCCGTCCGTGCCTTCGAGCACCAGCGCCCGCGCCGAGATGGGATCGTGCACGCCTTCACTCTTGCGGTCCCGCGGGTTCCCGTCCAGCCACACCGGATAGTCCGGCGTGATATCAATCTTCGCCGCACCGGCCTTCAGCGCCGCCACTGGTCACCTATCCCTTCTCGAAGACAACCCTGCCCTTCACGATGGTCACTTCAACGCGCATCTCCTCATCCGCGATGCAAACATCTGCGTCCTTGCCCGCTTCGAGGCTGCCCTTTCGCCTCTGCGCACCGATCAGGCGAGCCGGATTGAGCGTAGCCATCTGAACGGCCTGAGGCAAGGGCACCTCGGCCATGCGGGACATGTTGATTACCCCCCGGTTGAGCGTGAGCAGACTGCCGGCCAGGCCGCCATCGGCGGCGGTCCTGCACGAACGGCCGTCGGAGACGACCGGCATTCCGGGCGCAAGCTCATATCGGCCCGGGGGCATGCCGGCGGCCCTCGTGCTGTCCGTAATGAGGACGATCCGGCCCGTGCCCTTGGTCCGCACGGTGAGCTTCAGAAGCGGCGGCTTCACGTGAATGCCGTCCACGATGAGCTCGACGCTCAGGCTGTCCTCGCACAGTATGAGGTCCGCAAGGGCGGGCCACTCGCAGCCGGGCTCCTCCTGTGAGCGAGGCCTCATCCCGTCATAGAGGTGAATGACGTGACTGGCGCCGGCATCCACGGCCTTCGCGAGCACCTTCTCGTCGGCCGCAGAGTGCCCGATCGCCGCAACGATCCGATTCGCCTTCAGCCTCTTGATGAAACCGAGCGCGCCTTTCAACTCCGGCGAGAGCGTTACCATCTTGACGAGGCCCTTCCCCAGGCGGATCATCCGTTCCTGGACCCTCGCCGACGGGACGGGGAGGTGCCTTTCCGGGAATGCGCCGTATTCCGGATGGAAGTAGGGCCCTTCCAGGTGCACGCCGAGAATCTGCGCCCCGTCGCAGGCCGCCCTGGACGCGACCCTTAGGTCTTCGAGGCATTGCGCCAGTTCCTGCCCGCTCACGCAACTGAGCGTCGGCAGGAATCCGGTCACGCCGAAGCGAGCCATGTTACGCCTCATGTCGAGGATGGCGTCAACCCCTTCACTACAGTCGCTTCCGCAGAGGCCGTGAGTATGGGTTTCAATCAGTCCGGGCAGGACATTCTTTCCGCGTGCCGATACCCTGCGGGCTCCTTTCGGGATGGGCGTCTCTCGGGCGGCGCCGGCAGCGGCGATCTTGCCGCCCGCGATCACGACCCGGCCGGACCGGAACGTCTCCAGAGGGGTAATCACCTCACCCCCGCTGATAACCAGGACATTGTCTTTCGTCATTGCCCCATTACCTCCACATGGCTCACTTGGCCGTGAGGCCGCCGTCCACCGGCAGGTTGACCCCCGTCACGTACGCCGATGCATCGCTGGCGAGGAACACGACCGCTCCCTTCAGGTCCTCATCACCTGCCATCCGGCCCAGGGAAGTCCTCTTCTCGTATCGCTTCAGGAATCTCTCATCCTGGTCTGCGAAATACCCACCGGGCGAGATGGCATTGCAGCGAACGCCGCGCGCTCCGTAATAGGCGGCGACGTAACGGGTGAAGTTCTCCATCCCGCTCTTGTTGAACCAGTAGTCCGGCGGCTGGCTCCAGCCGACTTCCTCGTAGATCCAGAAGTCCGGCCCCACCATGCCGTAGATGGAGCTGATGTTGATGATGCTGCCGCTGCTGGCCTCGGCCATCCTCTCGCCGAAGGCCCGCGTGATGAGAAACAGGCCGGTGGCGTTGACCTTCATGCTCCGGTCCCAGGCTTCGACGGGATCGAGCCAGTCTTTCATGGTCCGGAGCGCTGCGTTGTTGACCAGCACGTCCAACTGCCCCGCCCGCTCGTAAATGGCATCCCGGAGGGCGAGGATGGATTCTTCCTCGGCCAGGTCAAGCCGAAGCGCCGTTACGTCCAGGCCGCGGCCACGCTCCCTTTCGGCCAATTGCTCGAGGGCCGCTAGGTTGCGCGAGGCCACGAAGGTCTTCGCGCCCGCCTCCGCAACGGCCGCGACGATCTGTCGCCCGTACCGCCCCGCGCCGCCGGTCACAAGTGCGACCTTTCCTCTGAGGGAGAAGCTCTCCAGAACGTTCATCTCACCCATCCCCTTCCGCTGGAATCAGGCCGCTCTCGGCGACGGTTCGGATCACTCCGTCGAAGTACTGTCCAAGCCCCACCACGTCCGCGCAGATGCCGAGGAACTGGTAGCCACTGTTCCACATCTCTGGCACGTCCGACGCCGCGCACAGCGTGCCGGCGAACTTGCCGTGTCTCTTCGCCGCCTCTGCAACGGCCTTGCAGGCTTCGGCGATCTCCGGGGCATCCGGCTCGCCGATTTTCCCGATGCCGTGAGCGAAATCCGCCGGCCCAAAAAATAGCATGTCAAAGCCCGGCACCGCCGCGATTTCGTCGAGCTCCTCGAGCGGCTCGGGATCCTCGATCTGGAGCACCACGAAACGCTCCCGGTTCGCCTGCTCGACGTACTTCACCGGAGGGATCTTGCCGAAGAATCCGTCGAGGTTCCCCCCATCAATCGGCCGCCGACCGACGGGATGGAACCGGGTCATGCGCACGATCTGCCTCGCCTGCTCCGCGCTCATGAGGTGCGGCACCATGATGCCTGCCGCGTCCATCTCCAGCGGCCTGACGTAGTCGGAGTAGCTTCCCCGGCAGACGCGGACCATTGCATCCACATCGTGCAGCTTCGCCGCGCGCACCATGTTTTCCAGGAGGATCCAGTCGGTCGGCACGTGCTCGTTGCAGAGCCATATGCAATCGAACCCGCTCGAGGCGGCGATCTCGACGACTCGCGGGTCGGCGGTATTCACCTTCGCACACGTCGCCAGGCGCCCTTCACGGAGCCTGCGCAAGACCCGGCTTGGTCTCATCTCCATTCGTGTCCTCCTTCAAAGACCAAAAGATCGTGCTGGCGAGACAGGGAAAGCATTCCGCAACGAAGTGCCAGAGGGTTCGAGACGCCGAATCTTCGCAGGCCGCTTGAGACGGCCGCCTTGGAGATTGCACTTGACACCAAGGAACGCCTCCGCAATCCAATTATCGGCGGAGCCGGTCGTGCCCGCAAGTCCCCGGTGTTGCAAGACTCGGCGCGAAGCAGCGCCGAAAGGGTCGCAAAGGCAGAAGAACGGCCACCAGACCGCAGCGGCCCACCTCAAGCAGCATGGGGCGGTGGGGTAGCGGGCGGGGGGGATGGCGGCCAGGCGCCAGCCGGTGGTAGAATGGGCGTAGCTTCCGCAGAGGGAATCCGGAGGGGCATTTTTCGCGAACAAAACTTCAGTTGCGGGCGTCTAAGAGTGTGGAGTGAGGCGGCCTTCCACGGGGGAGGTCGTGGTTGCGGTACGTGAATGTCGCTGGGGGTGAGCGAGACGCAAGGGGCAGAACGTGGGACATCCTGGAGCCTTATCCCGTCTCAGGGCTGTCTGGAGGCACACGAGCGTATTCCCTTAGATGATGGCGTAAGGCCTTACTGAGAAAGGAGAAAAGAAGATGCGGGCGTTTGCGAAGATACTGATGGTTTCAGTGATACTGGCCGGATTATTGGCAGCGGGCTGCACGAAAGAGGAGCCGGAGGCTGAAGCCCAGAGCCCCGTGGTCGGCGAGGAGACCAGAGGAGACCCCCCCTGGGGTGAGGCGGTGGAGGGCGTGCAGGCTGATGGGGAGACTTTCTTGAAAGAGGCGGCGAAGCGACTGACCGACGCCGTGGGGGGAGAATGGCGCGTGTCAAAGCGGGAACGGGCGTCCGGACTGGGTCCGGAGCTCTCCAGCAGCTCGTTCTCGACAGACCGGGCGGCAGTCCCATACTTCGTCTTTCCCTTCCCCCTGGATGAAACCGGTAAGGCAAAGCTGAAACTGTTCGGGCAGCACTGTAACGCTGCCCTGGTGCTTCTCGGGAGCAACGAACACTGCACGGTCCTTGCCGGGCCGTCACACCGGCTGGATGTCTCCAGGAAGATAGTCCGTGCGCTACAGGTATCGTCCGTCCCGGAATCCGTAGCCGGATATGTGTCTGCCTGGAACGTTATTCGATTCAGCGGCCAAGTGACGGACCGCGAGACCGGGGACGTGATTGAGCAATATGCGCTGCAATATGGCCTCCCTGACCCGGATGATCCATCCCAGATCAAGTGGAGAGAGCCGACGCCAAACCGTCGAAAGGATAGCAGGTTTGAGACAGGAGCCCACGTAGGCGAGGGCAAGAGAGCTTGGCTCCGTGTCGTGGCGGAGGGATACCTGCCCCAGCCGGTCACGGCGGAGCCATTGGTGGCCCCCGCTAATGTGTTGAATCTGTCGGTTCGGCTCACGAGAACTGTCGGAGAGAGGCCTGCCGAGAACTCTACGGTGAAGAAGGTTGAGTGGTTCGTTGACGGGGAGCGTGTAGAACGGCCACGTTTCACGGGTGCGCAGCAGAAGATTGGCGATATGACAGTTGGGGTGACACCATTGGTGATCAGCGCCGTCAGAGATTTCGCGGACATATCCTCTCATTTCGCGGCCACTCCTTTGGCCGACAAAGACGGGTTTATGTACGCTGGAACCCCAACGGCGGGCGTCCCAATCACTACACGGCCGTTGACGTTGTTCTACATCCACTGCAGCAAAGCAGATCCGCGCGTCACCCTGCGGCCGGAGAAGGCAACTCTCCTTGATGGACAGGGCAATGAGCTGAGTGCCATCCAGTCGGAGAGAATCCACGCGAGCTGTCCGTCCTGGGAGTTTCCCCTATGGCGAGAGCACCACGATGCGATCCATGGCTTCTTGGTGTTTTCACACCTGAACGACAGCTGTGCGCGAATCACCGTGAGACTTCCGTATTCTTACGCGGACAAAGAAGGCATGCTGCTTTACAAGTTTGGTCGAAAGGTCTTGCAGGAGCCGGTTCCACGAATAGGCCAGCGCACATTCACCAGGGGCGGGGGCAGAGAAGCCTCCTGGGGCGAGGCGGTGGAGGAGGCGCCCGAGGAGGACACGGAGCCGACGCCAAGTGGATGGGGCGAGGCGGTGGAGGGCGTGCAGGTCAGGCTGCGGGCGGATAAGAAGGTCCGGAAGATGGGCGAGGTGCCGACCTTGAAAGCCATTGTGCGCAACCTGGGAGAGCGCGAAATCAGAGTGCCGGAATACCAGGGCCCCTGTAAACTCGAAATGGACGGACGCTGGTTCAATCGTGGGGCTGCCGGCGACGCTAAGTATATGTCAGTCAAGCCCAGCAAGACCTCCAAAGACATTGTCTTCAGCCTCAAGGAAGTATGGTTTTCGGATCAGGGGAGCGGCAAGCGCCTGAGTATTGAGCCCGGCAGGCACACGTTCCGGGTGGCCATACCGGTAGCAGCCTCTCGCGTTGAGCCCACAGGGCCGGGCAAACGCTTGCAAATCATCAGCAACCCCGTCGAGATCACGATTGAAAGGGGGCTGCCCGGCAGCGAGCTGAGCATCGAGGATGCAGTGCGCGATCCTCGCTTCGCCTTCGCGGCCGTCTGCGAGGCACTGGGGGTTCTTCCGGATCACAGCAGGGAAACAGGAATGCGTCGCGGCGTGCAGAAGTTCAAGATCCTCGAAGTGCTGGCAGGAGCCGGACCAGATGCTGTGGCGGTTGAGCTGCGATACACTCGCTCCAACCTTCCTGATCGCCGCGAGCGCTCTCTCCGAAAGGGGGAGCGGGTTATCTGGATCGTCCGAAAACGTGATCAAAGCGCTGTGCCACCATGGGAAGGCGCCAAGGCCCTGCCCGACACGCCCGAGAACCGCCAGGCGGTCATTGAGGCCGTCAAAGGGGAGGCAGGCTCCGAAGGCGCCGCGGGGCCCGATGCGGGCGAAGAGCGGAACGAAGTCACCTTCCACGAAGGCGCCCGCGTGACGCTCGAACTTGAGAAGCCGGAATACTTCCTCGGCGAAAACATCCTCGTGCACTATTGCCTGGAGAACACGGGGAAAGAGCCGTTCAAGATCAGCGTCGGTGGCGACTATCGCGGCTCGCGTGCCCGGCGGTTCAAGGTGAGAGCAACGGGCGAGCACGGCAAACCCGTTGACGATCCCGACCCGTCAGGCTTGTGCTTCGGCGGGCGAAGATGGTCGCCAGAAGTCAAGCCGGGCGAGACGTACTACGCAACCCTGCCGCTCACCCGTTACTGCCGCTTCGAGAAGCCGGGCGTCTACACGATTCGCGCCGTCCATGACCTCGGCTGGCATGTGACCGACGAGCGGAAGCTCCCCGTCGGCGAGACGAAGATCAAGCTCGTGACGCCGACGCCGCAGCAGGCGCGGCAGGTCGTCGAAGAAATGTACAAGCTGCCCAAAGGCCCCAACGGGACAGTCGGGCAGAAGTCACGACCTTACGCGGACTTCACCGCGCTCTGGTATCCGGTCTACCTCCCGATCCTACTCGAACACGCCCAGGGGTGCGATGAGGACGCCCTAAGAGCCATCGGCCATGTGCCGACGCCCAAGGCGACGAAGGCGCTCATCGGCCTTTTGGACAACAAGAACCGCGCGTTCGTCCTGAAGGTGGCCGGCACCCTCAACCTGCGTCTGCCGGAGCCTGAATTCCACGGAGAGATCGGCCCATGGGAGGTTCAACGCCGCTGGCTCATCTCGAACTCCTGGCGACCTGAGTTCGCCCCACAGATCCTGACTCACGCGCGGGAAATCCTGTCCTGGGATGGCGCAGATTCCAAAGCCTATGCAGGCTTCATCCTCCACTCACTAGGCGGGAAGGACGACCTCCCGTATCTGGTCGGGGCATTAGACTACGCTGTGGCCGAAACGCAGAACTCATTGCGCAGGGAAAACTCCTATCCCGAGCCGGCGGGCGCCTGCCGCGAGCTTCTGCGCGCGGCCGAGATTCTGGCGAAGCGCGGCGCCGAAGTCCCGACGAACCCCCAGTCGCCGGGCCAAGCGGTGGTTTTCCTGGCCGCCCTCAAGGCAAAGAGGGACTTCCGGCCCGGGGGATGGCAGGCGACCGCTCTGGCACTCCTCAAGCACGAGATCCCGTACGTTCGCCAACTCGCGCTCCAGAGCCTGCCCAGGCCGCTGTCGAAATCCTTTGTCGCTCTGCTTCCGACGCTGCTGGCCGACGCGGACGTCGTCGTCCGCATCCAGGCGTGCCGTGCTGCGGAGGAGAACAAGGCCGAGGGATTGCAGGAGCCCATCCTGAAGATCGTCGCTTCGGCGAAGGACACATGGCTCCTGCGCGCGGCCCACAAGGCCGCGCGCGCGACGGGCGGCCGCGCAGAGTCGCTGGAACTACTGGCCTCCCGATTCGATGACACTGAGACAGGCTGGGAGTGTTTCTACCTTGTGATGTCCTCCGTCATCAAATCTCATGGCAGCGGGGGAAAGGGCGCTCTGGACTCTCAGATGGCCGAAAAGCTCAAGGGACGGTGGAGCAAGTTCCTTCAGGACCACCGCCAGGCCATCAAGGCGGGGCGTCGCTTTGAGGTCGGCGATCCGGAACTCACAGCCGACCTCATGCCACCGGAGTACAAGATCCGTCTGGAGAACGGCAAGCAATGGCCGTAATCGAGACAGTCCGATGGCTCAGAATTCAATCGGGAGAACTGGGAGGCCAGAAAGGGGGAGCGCTTAACACCTTTGCGCCTTGCTGCGGGAGAGAGTCACAAGGCCACGGCGGAACTCTTGCTGGCCGCAGGTGCCGCCCACCTCACGCAGCGTGGGGCGGAGTCTGAGCAGTTGGCCAGCGGCGCACGGCGCCCGCCGCTGGAGAAGCGGCGGGGAGGGGGTTCAGGGGCGCAGATGCATCGCCCGGGCCTTGCCCGGCGACGATGCCGAGAAGGCCAAGGAGAACCCCGACAACGTCTGGACCGGCACGCTTACCTCCAACACGGTGACGGTCAGGGTCGTGCGGAACGAAGCGCCTGAGCAAGATTAAGGAGGGCTGGAAATGAAGAAGCATCTGATCGGTCTTGCTATTGCTTTGGTTGTGTTTGGGTGTGCAACGGCCTCCTCACGGGAGGTAAGGGTCAGAGTGTGGAACGCCGGTGATCCCTTGCCCGACGAAGCAAAGGCGGTGGCAGCCAGCAACAACGCCTTCGCGCTGGACCTCTACGCGAAACTGAGGGAGCAGGAGGGGAACCTCTTCTTCTCGCCCTTCAGCATCTCGACGGCGCTGGGGATGACGTACGCGGGGGCGCGGGGCAACACCGAGGCGCAGATGGCAAAGGTCCTGCACTTCGAGCTTGACCAGGAGCACCTCCATCCTGCATTCAAGTCGCTCACCGCGGACCTCAGCGCCAGGCAGCAGAAAGGCGGCTACGAGCTGAGTGTCGCCAATGCCCTGTGGGGTCAGAAGGGCTACGGGTTTCTGAAGGAGTTCCTGGAGGTGACCCGGGAGAATTACGGCGCGGGGTTGAGAGAGGTGGATTTCGCTGGTGCCACCGAGGCAGCCCGCAAGATCATCAACGACTGGGTCGAAA
>JAUWZH010000196.1 GCA_030615435.1 Candidatus Brocadiaceae bacterium
GCCATTTCCCTGTGGAATGTTGACAGTTGCCCAGTCTTCTCTGCGCATGCCCGTTGCCTGACCCCAGAAACCGCTCGCTGAGGAATGCCCGAGGTAGATGGCGAAAAGCTGCCCCTCCCGCAAGTAGGAAAGCGCTTGATCGCGGAGGTGATCGGCGGGCAGGGCGAACGGCGAGGCCGGGTTGCTGTAGATGGCGCGCCCGGACCACTGTGGCCCCAGCAGGCCGAGCTGGGAAACAGCAATCCTCTCGATCAGTGCGTCCACTGCGGGGTTGAACGACGGAGCGCCCGCCAGCAGCGTGATGCGCCGTTTCCACTGGCCGACTCGACTCTCTTTCTCCCAGGCCAAGGTCTTTTCGACCATCCCGTGCGCTTCTTCCGGGGTCCGCACAGGGAACCGGCCGACAGCAACTGAGGGCAGCAGGCCCTCGTCCAGGCAGCCATATCCGTTGTCGGCTGGCTGTCCTGCCATGCGCTTCACCTTACCCCTCGGGGCGGGCACGACGCACCGTTCCGGCTCCGCTATGCCTTCGCTCGTAGGCGCGCCGACCAGCAGGACGTAGCTCGGGCCCTCCCAAGCCAGGCTCAGGTCCTTCAGCTTTGCCTTTAGCGCCTCGGCACGGCCGCTGCGGATGTCCTCCTTGCTCAGGACATCCGTCGTGTTCACGACGACCACGCTCATCCCCTGGCCGAGGCGATGTTCGCATAGCGGCTCGACCACGGCGCGAAACGCCGGCGCCGTCACGACGATCCACTGTGCTTTTTCGCCCGTGTTTTCGGCTGTCCAGCCGCTTATGGCGGGCAAAAGCGCTGCTAGCAACGCCGTGAGCATGACGCCGATCTTTGCCATCCGTGCGATTCCTTTGTCAAGGATTGCAGGCGAACGGCCCGCCCGCTGGGCACCGGTTTCACCAACCCAAGTGTAATGCAACGCCTGCTGCGGTCAATGGCCGGACCGGGACCCGCTCGCAAGCGGGGGTGCCGGTTGCCCGCCGCACAACGGCGAGCCACGTTCCTTTTTCGTAACTTGCGCCCACCCGGCCGTAAAGGTCTTGCTGCCCATAACCGATAGCTCCTTTCCGAGCCAAGATGAGCCCGGATTCCAACCTTTCACCTGGGGGGACGAATGCGGAACTCGTCGTCCGGTTTCACCAGTTTCGAGTCTATTCAGGGGCCAAGAGCGTGATGTGGAAAAGTGGCTCTTCTCCTAAAAAGTTGAGGGATTCGGGCTACCTGAAGTGAAGTGACATCGGCATGCTCTTCCTGTAAGCAGTTGTGTCCCAAACACTTCTGCCAGGAGGAGAAGTGCCGATGTCGTCCCTTAATATAGCTGCCTATTTCCCGTTCCGTCGAGTGAAGGTCTCGGCCCAGAGCAAGGTGATGACCGTGGCCGATGTCGCCCGGCACTTCCAGCTCGACTGGAAGACGGTGAAGGCCGTCGACAAGGTGTTCCTGGAGGAACAGTACGGCGAAACGCACTACGAAGGCCTGCGCCTTCTGGCGGTCGACGAGATCGCGGCACTGACGCTCTTCCTCGCCAGTGAGGACACCGCCTACATCACCGGCGCCTTAATAGACATCAACGGCGGCGACCTGATGCTCTGAGAACGGTGCTTCCGTTGGAAGAGCGCAGGCACACTGAGAGGCTCGGCGCGTGCTTACTGCTCCGGCTTGACGATGAGGTAGAACTCCCAGAAGGGGCTCTCGGATAAGAGCAGGTATCCGGAGAGCGCCGCTGGATCTCGGTGCAGCACGGCGGCGATGTCGCTCAGGCCCACCAGAGGGTTTGCTTCCGTCGGCACGACCAGAACCAGCTCCCTTCTTTCCCAGGACGGGACTTTGTCGCGGTGGAAGTCTATGAAGTGATGCCCGCCTGCGTCTCTCAGGATCGGCTCTACCATGTACCCCCAGTGGCCGCTGACTACTGGGGCGCTCGAAGGATAGCGACGGGCGAGCGCCGTGGCGAGTTCTTGGGTCGCCTGACGCCCGATGACGGCGGGCTCGTGCAGCGTGAAGTGCTCGAACGGCCACAACGGTGCGCGCATGATCATCCAGTTGAGGAACAGGTAAGTGAAGAACACGTAAGCCATCCCCATGCCCTGTATCCAGTGGACGGAACGGCGCTCTTTATCTGAACCAGCGAAAAACCAGTCCACCACAATGCCGCCCGCCTTCCCAACGGCAACGACAAGCCCCACTGGATGGGCGAGCAGCGCAAGCCCATAGAAGACGCCCGCCAACGCGCGCAGCACCGCTTCCTTGTGCGTGTCGAAGAAAACGGCAATCACGAGGCAGGATGCACACACCAGCATATCGCTGTACCGCGTGGCCCCTACGGCGTAAGCGCATGCCGCGAGGAGGGTGACCGAAACGAGCCTGCCGAGGGGAATGCCGGCCTTTCTGAGCAAGGACGCGAGGGGGATCGTCGCCATTGAGAGGGCCAGAGCCAGACCGTACAAGTAGGCCAGTCCGTAAGCCTCGGGCCCAACGAAGGGAGTGAAAGGAAGGGCGAGAATCGTTGGCAGAGGCATGATCCACAGAGAACTGACGAGGGCCTGACGGCCGATGGAGAACTCACTGATCAAATCCCGCAGGATCCCCGCCCGAATCTGCCATTGGATGTCCTCTGGACCCCTGTTCCGGCAAAGCCAGGTCAAGAGGCCGGAAAGCACAACGAAGCTCAGCACGGTCCACGCCGTGAACACCGAGGCGCTTCTCGTCTTCCCGGCGGTGCTGTGAAGAGATCGCTCGCTCATACGCTCGCCCCCTGCACGGTGTCTCCTTCGTGGGGGGTTTTCTCCCAGTAGAAAGGTCGCGTGATCAGTTGCAGGGCGCCCTTCCACGCCCCCAGGCTCATGAACACCCAGTAGATCGGGGTGAGCAGACAGAAGGGTATTAGCCAGTAATTCCTGCGCTTCAGGCACGCGAGCATCATCGTCAGCACAAAGGCAGCGTTCCCCTCCAGGAAAGAAAGGAGCGCGGGGATCACTACCCAGAGCGGAAAGAAGCTGCTCACTGACTCACTGCGCGTCGCGAACCACACCGCCGTGAGCGTCCAATAGAAAGGATTCATCAGGAGGCAGAAGCAATTGGCCCCGAATATCATATGAAAATGTAACAGGGAGTGGAGTCCTTCCCTCTTGAAAAGCGCCCCCTGCTGCCGCGTGTGCACCAGGTATGTTTGAAGGTAGCCCTTGAACCATCGGCTCCTCTGCCGGATCCAGGGTCCAATCCGAGATGCCGCTTCCTCCCACGTGGTGGAGTCCAGCAGCAGTGTTCGGAAGCCTTCCATGTAGAGCCGAACGCCCAGATCGCAGTCCTCTGTCACGTTGAACGGGTCCCAGCCCTTCAGCATGCGCAGCGCGGAGAGTCTGAAATGGTTGGATGTTCCGCCAAGGGGAATCGGTGCGTTCAGAAGATGTAGACCAGGAAGGCAGAACTCAAACCAGCACGCATACTCCGCCGTGAACAGGCGTGTGATGAGGTTCCGCTTCGGGTTGTAAAAGTCGAGTTTGGCCTGAAGACAAATGACGTCCTCCGGCGCCTCCGAAAAACAGAATGCGGCCTTCTTGAGCTGGTCTCTGTCCGGCCTGTCTTCCGCGTCGTAGATGACCAGCAGCTCCCCGGTGGCGTATTTGAGCCCGTAGTTGCAGGCCTTTGGTTTGGTCCTTGGCTCGCTGACGGGGATGACGATCACCTCGAACGGGGAGTCAGGTCGGAGTGACTCCAGCGCAGTCCGCGTGGCCGCATCGTCCTCTTCGACCAGGAGCAGGATCTGGAGCTTGTCCTTCGGGTAGTCCAGCGTGGCGAGGTGACTGAGCAACCCCGCCACCGCGCTTTCTTCATGGTAGAGAGGCACCAGAATGGTGTACGGCGGCCAGTCGAATGACGACTCATCTTCCGGGAGGGCTGAAACGGCCTTCTCACCGAGGCATAGGAACTGCAGGGCCAGTTTGTAGTGGCAAAACACAAGGTACAGCGCGATGCAGGCCGTGTTCAGCCATAGAAAGGTTCTGGCCGCGTCGAGAAAGAACGCACAGCCCAAAGCGATCACCAGCAGAATGGCGCCGAGAACCTGGCCGCGGGAAAGCACGCTCCGGGCGTTGAAGCGCGGCAGCTCATCTATGATCCAACGTGGTGTTTCATTCATCAGAGCATGGTCCGCAGGTCGAGGCACCGACAGCCGAACGCCTCGGCGAGGCGAACGAACGTCTCCGCATAGCGCCGTTGGTGGCGCACTTGCAGGTCTAAGTCCGGGCTGATCGCCAGAATCGGGATCATGCCGGCCCCCAGCAACGAGCGCACGTGTGCCTCGGTCCGGGCACGAACGTCATCTGGACTGAGTCCCTTGATCATCGGCATGTCATCGAGAATGATGAGCACACCAGTACTCTCACCGGCGGCGCCGCCGAGGAGGCGCAGCAACTCATGGGGGCTCTGCGACCAGACGTCGAAACGCAAGCTCTCAGGCACGACGTCGCCGCCCTCCAGCAGCCCGCCGTACCACTCCCGGCAGGCCCGGGCCGGCAGAACGGACGGGGCGCAGGTGGACGGCTGCACCAGTCGCGTCACGCGGCCCGGCGCCGGCTGTGCGGGAGCTCCCTCGCCCTCCCGGGGCCAGCCCTCAACAACGCCCGCCAGGAGGCTGATCCCCTCGAACGAGAACGTGAACGGCTTCCCAATGTCTGCGGGTGCGATGTCCCAGTGCGTCCACTTTCGCTTCTCGTGCAGCTTTGTGCGCGGGCCGTGCGCGCCGATGCGCAGCTCCAGGGGAAGGCGCACGTCGTAAAGCAGGCTCCTGAGCAACTGCCTGCCCTCAGGGGTGATCCCTTGTTCGCATCCCACTGAGAACGGACGCATGTGGCTGTTGTGGACCCAGACGGGCATCGGCCCCCGGGATGTCTTGATTTCGACGGGGCCTGGTTTTTCAAAGAACATGTCCCTCGCCTGCTCGGCCCCTGCGGTCTTCAAGCGCACTGTGAATATGTCCCCGGCCGGGCGGCGCAGATGCAGGCCGGCGGTGGGGGTAACTGTGCCGAGCACCGCGCCCTCGTGAGCGACTTCGACCGAACATGGGATCACGCCGTCAAGGAAGTGGGCGGGGACGACCTGCCACCCATCGCCGCGCGATGAGAATCCATGGTAGAAGTAGTCGTGGGGCGCGGACGGCCCTGCGGACGCCTGAGGAAGCCAACCCATGTGCGCCATCTGAGTCCCGGACATCTCCTGGTGGTAGAACT
>JAUWZH010000316.1 GCA_030615435.1 Candidatus Brocadiaceae bacterium
ATATCCAAGGCCCGGTCGAACCCGGCCCTGCAAAGGTGTAAACTGGGGGATCGAAGCCCGTGGCGTAAAAAGTTGGGAACAAAACCGAAGCCGGGAACGCATTGGAGCACTATGTTTCGCACAGAAGGGGCGGCGGACACGGGGCGTGCCAGGGTCTCGGTTCCTGGTGGCAAGAAGAGCCGGCGGAAGGGACAAAGTGGTGCGTCAAAAGCCTCAGAAGGCCATATTGGTCGGTTCGGGGGAAGCTTCCGGGAGGGAAGCTGCTCGCACGAGAAGCCTCCCTGACACTACGGTGGTAGAGAAGAAATCTTTATCCTGCATCTTTTTGCTTGACACGGGCTGTTCGTGTGCTATAGTAACTGGGGTTGCGAGTAAGAGAGGTGACGGAGAAAGTTTTCAGAACTTGGGAAAGGAGGTGTAGGGAGAGATGAGAAAAGGGTTCACTTTGATTGAACTTCTGGTCGTCATAGCTATCATAGCGATCTTGGCAGCCATGCTCATGCCGGCTCTTAGCCGCGCTCGCTCCGAAGCAAGGAAGGTTTCTTGCATGGCCAACGAGCACAACCTGGGTCTCGCCTACGCGCTGTATGATTCCGATAAGGAGCAGATGCCGATGGGCGACCCGCTGGGCGGCAGTTCGGAAGAGTGCTTCTATCAGCTGTACTGGTCCTATGCGAATGCCCTTGGCGTTTTCGTCTGCCCGGCCAAGAAGACCACCATAATCACCCCGGATGATGTGACTGCTTACGCTGCCGCCGGCGGTGATTCAGCGAGTGGCCTCTCCCGGCTCTATGACTTCGGCTACAGCCAGGACGCGGGTGACGACTGGGGCGCGGATTATCACAACGGCATCCCGACTGACTCTGACCCGATGCGCGCGGTTCTGGCCGACATCAGCACCGGTAACCACGTCACGGGCTCTAACATTCTTTTCTTTGACACTCACGTGGAATTCGCGGATAAGGAGGCCGTTGACGTCGTGGCCAATCCAAAGCTTCCGAATCTCGACGAAGACCCCAATATTTACACCGACGAGGCCAACGACCAAGCCGTGGATTGTGACCTGAATCACATAGTTCCGTAATTGCTGAGCGTATTGGGCAACAGCCCGGAAAAGGCCGATCGCCAGGGGTGGCGGTAGGCCTTTTCTTTTTGGGAGTGCTGAGAACGTCCTCCGTCCGCCTGTTACACGAGTTCGGCGGGGCACATTACGTTAACCGAGGCGGGCGTATTATCGTTCTCCCAGCCCCACAGAAGGGTCCTGTAGGAGGGGGCAGGATCTCTGCCTTTTTATGTGTTCCGCTTGTGGTGTAGAATCCATCTGCTCCGACCCCAGCAGCGTCGTTCGGAGAGCGGCATGAAGGTTTCGAAGCCCGGCGAATGGATCGAGGCGCATCTGGAAGAGATGGTGGACTTGCAGGCCGCGCTGACGGCGATTCCGGCCATCAATCCGGAGAACGCGGGTGAAGGCGAGTGGGAGAAATCCAACCTGCTCGAGAGTTACCTTTCGAAACGCGGTTTTCCGCCCGCGCAGCACTACGACACCCCGGACAGGCGCGTCCGCGAAGGAAGCCGTCCCAACTTCGTCGTCCGTCTCGCCGGCCGCGCCGGTACGCCGCGCATCTGGCTGATGTGTCACACGGACGTGGTCCCGCCCGGTGAGAAGCTTGCGGATGGGACGTGGGCGGGCTGGCAATCCGACCCCTTCACGATGCGGCGTGAGGGCGACCGGATCTTCGGACGGGGCGTCGAGGACAACCAGCAGGCAATCGTCGCCTCGGTCTTCGCCGCCCGAGCCTTGCTGGAGAGTGGGCTGCAGCCCGCGCATACCGTCTGCCTGCTGTTCGTCGCCGGGGAGGAAACGGGAAGCGCCTACGGGCTGGGCTATCTCCTGCGGGAGCACCCCGAACTGTTCTCTCGCGACGACGTGATCCTGGTCCCCGACGGTGGCAACGAGGACGGTTCGATGATCGAAATCGTGGAGAAGTCCGTCCTCTGGCTCACCTTCCGCATCAAGGGCAAACAGGCGCACGGCGCCACGCCGCACAAAGGCCGCAATGCCTTTCGGGCTGCAGCGCAGCTTGTGTGCGCCCTCGACGCGGGGCTGCGCGAGCGCTTCGGTGCACCTGACGAGCTCTACGACCCGCCGTCTTCCACCTTCGAGCCCACCATGCACGAGAAGAACGTGCCCAACGTCAACACCATTCCCGGCGAGGAAGTATTCTGCTTCGACTGCCGCATCCTGCCCCGATTCGATCTGGACGAGGTGCTCGACTACGTCCGTTCCGAGACGAAGCGCGTGGATGCCCAGGTGGGGACGCAAACGCACCTGACAATCCTGAACCGCCTCGATGCGCCCCCGGCCACTCCTTCGGATTCTCCTGCCGTCAACATGCTCAAGAGCGCCGTCAGGGACGTTTACGCAGTAGAGGGCCGACCGATGGGTATCGGCGGCAGCACGGTGGCTGCCCTGTTCCGCGAAAAGGGTTACCCCGCCGTGGTATGGTCAAGAACCGAGGGGACCGCCCACCAGGCCAACGAATCGTGCTCGATCGCAAACATGGTCGGCAACGCAAAGGTGTTCGCACACGTCTTCCTACTGTGAAAACCTTACGTACCGGCACGACGGGGCGAGTTAAAGAAACACCCTCAAGCACGGCGCAGAACCGAAGATTCCAAGCATCGAGAGGCTTCGAAGGCTTGCTTCATCCGAGGGAAGGGTGGCCTTGTGGCCACCGAGCGAAGGATTGCGCGGGAATCTGACGTTGCCGGTTGTGGCCGGCCCCCCCCGTAATGCTGTTACAGACCTTTTTCCACAAAAAAGGACGCAATAAGCTACGCATGCGTCAAGTTGCTGCGGCCCCGCGTACGAAGTAGCACAGCGGGTCCTTGCAACCGGTCGG
>JAUWZH010000259.1 GCA_030615435.1 Candidatus Brocadiaceae bacterium
GCTCAAGCGGATGACCCTGCGCATGTACGTGCGCCCGGAGGGCGACACGCCCTTCCTGCCGCCCGGCGGCACGCTCCGACTGCGACTGTTCCTCAGAAACAACAGCTCGGTTCGCCGCCCGGTCGTGCTGAGAATCGCCGCCGAACGGGAATCGGGCGGGGAGCCCAAACGGACGGTCCACGCCGAGCGCATCGAGAACCTGGAGCCCGCCGCCGCCGCCGGCGACGACGACGGCTGGCTGTCGCTGAGCAAGGAGATGCCCCTGCCCCGGGGCGACCTCTACCTGACCTTCAGCCTCCTCATGCACGGGAAGACGGCTTTCGAGGGGAAACTGGCGGTCGTGAGCCCGGATCGGCCCCTCAGCAGCGTGAGCCCGGACCGCTCGCACAACCTCCAGGAGGGCGCAGGGCGGCTCGTGGTGCTGAGGCTCGCCGACGTGAGCGTGGGGGACGCGCCCCGGCGGAGGGTCTGCGACGAGCGGACGGGGCGCGTGCAGCTCGTAGTCATTGACGAGGGGCTGGGAGGGCCGCCGGGATCCGATTCGGACTCCTGCTACGTCGGGATGCTGGAGAGTTCGCTGAACGAGAAATACCCGCCGCTGCGGTTCGTGGTGGAGCGCCCCTCCATCCGCCCGGCGGAGGAATACCCTCCCGTTCGCCGGTTCCTGGAGATCCTCCGCCACGCGGTGCGCTGCCAACCCCACGTGGTCATCCTCGTCTGTCAGCCGGAGACGGGCCTCAACACCGTGCCCCCCCAGGCCTTCGAAGGCTACCTGGTGGCGGCGGTGGACCAGATTCTGAGCCAGACGCGCGCGCACGTGCTGCTGGTGGCCCCCCCACCCCTGCCGGGCCGTCCGGAGCTGAGCCGAACCTACGCGCGTCTCGCCAAGAAAACAGGGCTGCGGAAGGGCGTGGTGGTCGCCGACCTCTATTCCCGCTTCCTGCTCAGCGAGGGCTGGCAGGACCTGTTCAAGGCGGCAGGCGGTCGGCACCCCTCGTACCTGCTTTTCCCCAACGAGGAAGGGCAGCGTCTGGTGCACCGGGAGATCTATGCCTCCATTGTCGGCCGGCTCGACGGTGAGCTTTCGGCAGCGGCGCGCCGGCTGTCCCGCAGGAGTCAGGGCGCAACGCCCGTGGCGGAGGTCCGGACCACGCGGGGGCGCGGCGGGGCTCCCCGTCCGCCGTGAGGCAATCGTCCCTTTAGGAGCGCCGCGCCTGACTGCGCGCGCCCGAATGACTCGCCGAGGGCTGCTGCCAACTTGACAGGAGCGCTCTTGCGTGTTATCACCTTCTGTCGGAATGGCAGGACTGTCGTGCGGCCCGTCCTGCTGTGCGGGCGGCTGTCGCCGGGACACACTGAGCCGGACGGGGCCCTGGCGGGCGGCGGCACGCGTTTTGCTGCCCTTGTCTGGCCGACGAGGGGATAGTTCGTTTCTCAATGTCCTGCACCCTGTACGCTTGAGAGTTTTGGGAGGACGCCAAGGATGCCAGCAAAGCAGTTGATATACGATCGGCAGGCCCGAGAGAAGCTATTGAGCGGGGCGAGCAAACTCGCCCGTGCCGTGAAGTGCACCCTCGGCCCTCGCGGCCGCACGGCGTTGCTGGACAAGGGCTACGGCAGCCCCAAGATCACGAAGGATGGGGCTGATGTGGCGGACGAGATTGACCTGTCCGACAAGTACGAGAATCTCGGCGCGCGACTGCTGAGGGAGGCCGCCTCCAAGACCAACGACGATACCGGAGACGGCACCACCACCGCAACCGTCCTCGCCGAAGCCATAACCAAAGAGGGGATGAAACACGTGGTGGCCGGCGTGGACGCCATGTCGCTGCGGCGCGGGCTGGAGAAGGCCGCCGAGGCCGTGGTGGAGGAACTCAAGAAACACAGCCGAAGCATCCGCCACTCCAGAGACGTGGAGGCCATCGCGACCATCGCCGGCGGCAACGAGCGCGAGGTCGGCAAGATGATCGCCGAGGCCATGGACAAGGTCGGCCGCACCGGCGTGGTGACCGTGGAGGAAGGCCGCGGCCTGGAAAGCACCGTGGAGGTGGTGGAAGGCATGCAGTTCGACAGGGGCTACCTCTCGCCGCAGTTCATCACCGATGAGGATTCCATGCAGTGCGTGCTGGAGAACTGCACCGTCTTGATTTACGAGAAGAAACTCTCCTCGGCTAGCGGCCTGGTGCCGCTGCTTGAGAAGATCAACATGCAAAAGGCCCCCCTCCTCATCATCAGCGAGGACGTGGAAAGCGATGCGCTCTCCACGCTGGTGGTGAACAAGCTGCGGGGCACGCTCAGGTGCTGCGCCGTGAAGGCCCCGGGTTACGGCGACCGGCGCAAGGCCATGATGCAGGACATCGGCATTCTGACCGGCGGCAAGCCGATCTTCGAGTCGCTCGGCATCGAGCTGGAGAACGTGCGCGTGTCCGAACTGGGCCGCGCTCGCAAAGTCACCATCACGGACGACACCACCACCATCGTAGGCGGCGCCGGCACCGAGGGGGACATCAATGCGCGCTGCGCACAGATCCAGCGGGAGATCGAAGAGACCACCAGCGACTACGACCGCGAGAAGCTCCAGGAGCGCCTCGCGAAGCTCTCCGGGGGCGTGGCGCAGGTCAACGTCGGGGCCGCAACCGAGACCCAGTTGAAGGAGAAGAAGGCGCGCGTGGAGGACGCCCTGAACGCCACCCAGGCCGCCGTCCAGGAGGGCGTGCTGCCGGGCGGTGGTGTGCCCCTGCTGCGGGCCGCCAGCGTGCTGGAGAAGCTGGAGATCGAGGGCGAAGGCGCCGCCGCCATCAAGGTAATGCAGAAAGCCCTCAGCGCCCCCCTCGCCGCAATAGCTGCCAACGCGGGCACCGAAGGGGAGGTCGCAGTGCGCAGGGTGCTCTCGGAGAAGGGCTACGAATTCGGCTACGACGCCGAAGCGATGGAGTTCGGCAACCTCGTTGACCGTGGAATCGTGGACCCCACCAAGGTGATCCGCACGGCGCTTGAGAACGCCGTGAGCGTGGCGGGGATTCTGCTGACCACCGACTGTCTCATTACCGAGGCGCCCCAGAAGAAAAGGAAAGGGGCGATGCCGGGCGGCCCGGGCATGGGAGGCATGGGCGATATGGGAGGCATGGGAGGTATGGGAGGCATGGGAGGTATGGGAGGTATGGGAGGCATGATGTGAGGCGAGACGCCACGGCTTGCCTGCTGCGCCGTTCAAACGTCTTTCACTACAGGCGGATGTCCGTTCTGTTGTCTTCCCCTCAAATCCACAACGTGCTTCAGATTTGGAGGTAGAGTTCGCAGATGGCAACCAAGACGAAGAAGCGGGGAAAGAAGAAGCTCAATATCAGGCCGCTGGCCGATCGTGTCGTGATCGAGGCGCTGGAGTCCGAAGGGAAAACCCCGGGCGGGATCGTCCTTCCGGACACCGCCAAGGAGAAGCCACAGAGGGGCAAGGTCCTGGCGGTCGGTCCGGGCACCGTGCTGGAAAGCGGCGAGCGCGACCCCATCAGCGTCTCGGTGGGGGACGTGGTGCTGTTCGCCAAGTTCGGCGGGACAGAGATCCAGGTCGAAGGCAAGGACCTGCTGATCATGCGCGAAAGCGACCTGCTGGCGCTGATCGAGGATTGAGGCCCGGACGGGCGGCTGGCCGTGATACGATTGGCCGGTGTTCCGAAGCGAATTACTCCGTGCGGAGAGGTGAGAAATGGCCGCTAAACAACTGATTTACAGCGACGAGGCCCGCAGACAATTGCTCCAGGGAGTCCAGAAGCTCGCCGACGCCGTGCGAGTAACCATGGGCCCGACGGGCCGCAATGTGATCCTTCAGAAAAGTTACGGCGGTCCGACGGTGACCAAGGACGGCGTGACCGTGAGCAAGGAAATCGAACTGGAAGGCAAGTTCGAGAACATGGGCGCCAAGATGGTCAACGAGGTCGCCTCCAAGACCAGCGACGTGGTCGGCGACGGCACGACCACTGCCACCGTGCTCGCCGAACTGATCTATCGG
>JAUWZH010000199.1 GCA_030615435.1 Candidatus Brocadiaceae bacterium
GGAAGGTTCTGGAGAAAGCGCTTTCCTCGCTGAGGTTTTGCTGCTCGGGCAGGGGGCTCCCCCCGACGCCGGAGCGAGAGAGTGTTACTGAAGCTCGGGAGGACCGGACGTGCCAGAAAAGGCAAAAGTGGTGCTCGCCTATTCGGGCGGGCTCGACACGTCTGTGGCGGTGCGGTGGATCCAGGAACAGTACGGCATGGACGTAATCGCCCTGACCGTTGACCTTGGCGCGCAAGAGGACCTGGAAGAGGCCCGGCAGAGGGCGCTGGAGGTCGGCGCCCTCAAGGCCCTTGTGGTCGATGCCCGCGAGATCTTCGTGCAGTATTTCGTCTGGCCGGCACTGCAGGCTGGGGCGCTCTACGAGGGGGCCTATCCGCTCGCCACCGCCCTGGGGCGCCCGCTCATAGTCAAGCTGCTGGTTGACACCGCCCGGCAGCACGGGGCCGAGGCCGTCGCGCACGGTTGCACCGGAAAGGGCAACGATCAGGTGCGCTTCGACGTCGGCATCAAGACGCTTGAGCCTGACCTGCGGATCATCGCGCCGGCTCGCGAGTGGGGCATGAGCCGCCAGGAGGAAATCCGTTACGCCAGGAAGCACGGCATTCAGGTGGATGTGACCACAAAGAGCCCCTACTCGACCGACGAGAACCTGTGGGGACGCAGCATCGAATGCGGCAGGCTCGAAGACCCCTGGGAGGAGCCGCCCGAGGATGCCTTCCTTTGGACCCGCAACCCGGCCGATGCCCCCGCCGAGCCCGAGTACGTCGAGATCGGCTTCGAGACGGGCATTCCAAGGTCACTGAACGGGGAAGACATGGACGGTCCGGATCTGGTAGCGCGTCTGAACGAAATGGCGGGGCGACACGGCGTCGGACGCATTGACCACGTCGAGAACCGGCTCGTGGGCATCAAGAGCCGGGAGGTCTACGAGGCCCCCGCGGCGGTCGTCCTCCACACCGCACATCGTGCACTGGAGGGGCTCACAATGACCCGACGGGCGCTGCGTTTCAAGGAACGCGTGGCCCAGCAGTATGCGGACCTCGTCTACGATGGGCTCTGGTACAGCGCGTTCCACCAGGACCTGCTCGGATACATCCTCTCCAGCCAGCGCGCGGTAATGGGCAGGGTGAAGATGAAGTTGTTCCGCGGCCAGGCCACCAAGGCAGGTGTTGAGAGCCCGCTGTCGCTCTACAGCAAAGCCCTCGCCACTTACGAGACCGGAGACCAGTTCGACCACAAGGCGGCGCTCGGCTTCATCTCCCTGCACGGCCTGCCGACGCAGGTTCAGGCCCGGGCGCAGCTTTCGGCGCTTTCATCTGTCGAGGTGCGCTCCCGCATCGTGCCTCCGGAGGTGCAGCCCGAATAGCTTTTCCTCTGGCGCAGGTCCCTGCCGAGGCGGCATGTCCCACGCATGGGCGCCGGACGGCAAGAGCGAGTCGCCCGTCTGCGGTGCCTTGGACAGGCCGGCCGGTTTATAATAGGCCCGAAGGTGCGGATGTGGCGGAACTGGCAGACGCGCTAGGTTCAGGACCTAGTGAGCCAAAAGCTCATGGGGGTTCGAATCCCCCCATCCGCACCAGCTCTTGAAAGCATTGAGCCCCCTAAGGCCACCGTTATAAGGGCTTTAGGGGGCTTTTTCATTCTTGGCCTGACAGCTCCACGCTTTCTCAGATATGCTGTATTGCAGTTGGGTTTGCTGCATTCTTGTTGCAAGGTGACAGGGTGAGGAGTTCAAGGGCAACGCTGAGGAAGTGTAGGATCAGGCAGGGTGGGAAGGCCTGCCAATACTGGGTTGTGGATTATTCGTATTCGGAAAACGGACAGACTCGCCGAAAGCAGCGCCACTCCAAGAGGAATGCCGATGCGGAGCTGTTCAAGGCTGAGATCGAGCGGCAGCTCGCGCGGGCGCGATACAGCGGACTTGCACTCCGGCGGGAGCATTTTGCGGCCTGTGCCGGACACGGGGCCGAGAAGGGCCAGAAAGCGAAGAGCCTGGCGAACACGTTGCAGATCGTCAAGAGGGCTGCGGTCTGGGGGATTGATGGGGGACTGCCGGATCAGAGACCAGGCCGCGCATCAGCCATCGTTCGGCTCCTCTTTTCGTGCCCACTATAGGCCACTTCGGCAGCCCCTTCCAAGGGGCCGGCCCCAGGGAGGCCCGCTCCCTCATTCGAAATAACATCTTGACAAGAGGCTATGGGATTGGTATGCTCCTATAATAGAGGATCTATTTCATCCCATTGCGGAGGAGCAATGGCCATCATAAGACGAGAGACGGATTACGCTCTGAGGGCACTGACAAGGCTCGCGCTGGCCGGGGAGTTCCTGCCGGTCAGCATCCTCGCCGAACAAGAGGACGTGCCGCCCGAGTTTCTGCGCAAGATCATGCAGCGGCTCAATCAGGCGGGCATCGTGGAAAGCAGCCAAGGTCCGTTCGGCGGCTACCGGCTCGCACGACCCGCACGGCAGGTTAGCGTCCTGGACGTGATAGAGACGGTCCAGGGACCGCTGGTCATGAGCGGGTGCATCTCCGGACCGAAGATATGCGGCCGGATTGACCACTGCCCGTTCAGGAAGCGTCTGTCTGCGCTGGTGGCCGGACTGAACGCCGAGCTCGCGAAGGTCCGCATCAGCGACGCCGCCAACGAAATCCAGTCCGCTCTGGAGGCCGCGAAATGAGTCCTGTGAAATGCCCGGGACAGGACCCCAGGTTTCTGAAGGCACAGGACATCGCCGAGGTGAAATGCCCGGCGTGCGGCCGAGCGGTGGAGTTCTGGCCGGACGAGCCTGTGCGCAAGTGCCCGGGCTGTGGTCGGCGTCTGGCCAATCCTGGGAATTCCATGAAGTGCCTGGCGTGGTGCCGGCATGCGGCGCAGTGCCTCCCCGCCTTACGAGGCGAGGGCAGCACGACTGCCGGCCCGCTCCGAGAAGAACTCATCGAGCGCATGAGAGAGGCGTTTGGGGAGGACAGGGAGAGGACAGACCATACCCTCGCCGTGCTCGGCCGCCGACGTGCTGGCCGACACCCCTCTGCCGCAAGCTGTGCAGCAGGAGATACTGGACACTATCGCACAGCAGTGCGATCGCGACAAGATTGACACGCCTAACAGCGCGGCGCTTTTCGACGCCATCCTTATAGTCAACCTGATGCAAAGTGACGACCCGTCCCGTTGCTCCTTGCTCGCCTGGCAGGCCATCACGGCAGCCGGATGCCAGAGGGGCGCGGCATATCTTGCACAATGACTCTGCAACGGCCTGGCCGGAGGAGATGATGATGACCACAAGAAAGATAGTGCAGATAGACGAGGCGAAATGCAACGGGTGCGGCGAGTGCATCCCCAATTGCCCCGAAGGCGCGCTCGAGATCGTTGACGGCAAGGCGAAGCTCGTTCGCGACAAGTATTGCGACGGGCTCGGGGCATGCCTTGGCACGTGCCCGCAGGATGCCATCACCATTGTCGAACGCGAAGCAGAGGACTTCGATGAACAGGCGGTCGCCGCCCACCACTCACGCGGAGATCGCCATTCGGCGGACGCACACGGGCATGGCGCTCACGCCGCAGGCTGTCCGGGCGCCGCGGTGATGGACCTGGGTTCCGACCTGGATGCGGACGCACCCGCAACCGACACGGGGCGTAGGTCCGCGCTCGCCCAGTGGCCAGTGCAGCTTCACCTGGTGCCGCCGGACGCGCCCTTTTTCGACGGCGCTGACGTGTTGTTGGCAGCCGACTGCACGGCGTTTGCCCTTGCGGAGTTCCACGAACGGCTGCTGCGGGGCAGGAGGATTCTGGTTGCATGCCCCAAGCTTGATGACACAACCCCCTACGAGGAGAAGCTGACCGCGATACTGCGGGAAAATGAGATCAGGTCCCTGACTGTTGCTCACATGGAGGTGCCGTGCTGTTACGGATTGGTGACGTTGGCCCGGAAGGCCGCCCAGCTCAGCGGAAAAGACATCCCCCTGCAGGAGGTTGCCGTGACGCTGCGAGGCGAGGTCCGGGGGAATCATGAGCGCCAGTTTCATTCGGCTCTGCAAGACATAGAAAGGTCACTTCAATGAGCATGTTCTGCTACCAGTGCGAACAGACTGCGAGGGGAACGGGATGCACGGTACAGGGAATCTGCGGCAAAGACGCTGACACAGCTGCCCTGCAGGATCTGCTGGTCTACGCCACCAGGGGGCTGTCCGCGTACGCTCACAGGGCGCGGCAGTTCGGCGTCGGTGACCGGAAGATAGACGTCTTCACAATTGAGGCGCTGTTCTCGACGGTCACCAACGTCAACTTTGACCCTCAGAGCCTCCGCGTGCTCATCCTCAGGGCGGCCGAGCTGCAGGACAAGGCCAGAGACCTCTACGAAGATGCCTGCAAGAAAGCTGGGCGCGAGCCGGAAACACTCGACGGCGCCGCCGGCTGGACTCCTGCGGAGGACATCAGCGGCCTTGTCGAACAAGGCAAAGAAGTAAGCATTGCGAAAAGCATGGAGACCCTGGGGGAGGACATCACCGGGCTGCAGAATCTTATCCTGTATGGCCTCAAAGGGGCGGCGGCCTACGCCGATCACGCTCAGATACTCGGCAAGGAGGACGATGAAGTCTACGCATTCTTCCACGAGGCACTGGATTTCCTCGGCCGAAATGACGCAAATCCTGACGAACTCCTGGGCATGGCGCTGAAGGTCGGCGAACTCAACCTGAAGGTCATGAGCCTGTTGGATGCGGCGAACACCGACGCCTACGGTGATCCTGTGCCTACGCCCGTGCGCATAATACCGGTCAAAGGAAAGGCCATCATGGTCTCCGGGCACGATTTGAAGGACCTGGAGGAGTTGCTGAAGCAGACCGAGGGCAAGGGTATCAACATCTACACCCACGGCGAGATGCTTCCCGCACACGGTTACCCCGGGCTGAAGAGGTACGGGCACCTCGGGGGCAACTACGGCGGCGCGTGGCAGGATCAGCGCAAGGAGTTCGACGGGTTCCCCGGCCCCGTCCTGATGACCACCAACTGCATTCAGAAGCCGAAAGACAGCTACAAGGACAGGATATTCACCAGCGGACTGGCCGCATGGCCGGGCTTGGTTCACATCTCCGATCGTGACTTCACGCCCGTCATAGAAGCTGCGCTCGCCGCCGAAGGGTTCGAAGAGGACGGCCCGGACAAGACCATCGTGGTCGGCTTCGCGCGAAACGCGGTCATGAGTGT
>JAUWZH010000008.1 GCA_030615435.1 Candidatus Brocadiaceae bacterium
CTTCCTTCCGGGAGGATATCGGTCGCGTGCCCGCCGTGGAAGTAATGTGGATCAACGCCCCCATCCGCAAGCTGATTCAAGAGGGTGGGGAGGCCAAGATCCCCGAGCTGATTCGCCAGGGCGAGGAGGAGGGGATGCAGAGCTGGACGAAGTCCTACGTGGATCTGATCAGAGCCGAGTTGATCGAAAGAAAAGTGGCCAGAGAGTTTGCTCCTAACAAGGATGCCCTCGAAATGGCCCTGAAGGGCATAAGCTTCAGGTCCACATCTTTCTCCTGAGAGATCGGAAGCCCGATAGGATGTTCACCGCATTTTCCCCTGGTTCGCCCCGTCGCGGGATCGGCATGGCTGCTTGTGCGGTGGGGGTGTGGTTGCTGACGTGCTGGCGTGCCGGCGAGGTCCTCGCTCAGAGCGGCGCTCCCGGGCCTGTTGGGAGCGACAGCGGCACCTACCTGAGCCTGTTCTGGCTGATTTTTCTCTGCCTCTGCGTTGCGGGGTGGCTCTACGTGACGGCGTGGGTGAGTGACGACGCCAGGGGCGTGGGGCAGAACGCACGCATGTGGACTTCGATCCTGCTCGGGGCGGGGGCGTTCGGGCTCCTGCTCGCTTTCCTGATACATGCGGCCCTGGCCTTCCTCATGCTGCCTGCGGTGGGGGGCGCATTCGTCGCTTACGTGCGGCTGCGCAATGCGTCGGTGCCGGAACATTTCAAGTTGTTCTCCAGGGTGGCTGCCCGCGCACGCACGCAGGAGGCCGCCGGCACGCCGTCGGCTCAAGTGGGCCAGACGCAGCGCGAAAGGGCGCACGTCGAGATGGAGGTGGTCAACGAGGACCAGAAGTCCCTGGCGCACCTCGTCGAGGCCCGGCCCCAGTTCGCTGATGCGGCCAACGTGCTGCGCGACATCATCGCCACAGGGTGTAATGCCAGGGCATGGAGCATCCGGGTGGAACCCGGCCCGGAGGGCCCGGAGGGATACGCCGTGCTGTTGGAGCTCGACGGCGTGATGCGGAAGGTGGATGCGCTGGAGACGGAGCTTGGCCGTGCGCTTGTCGGCTGCGCCGCCGCCTTCGTCGGGATCACCGGCAAGGGCAAGAGCAAGGGGAAACTGACGGCCATCATGATCGGGGGCGAGGAGGTGGAGGTGCAGGTGCGGGGGGTGAGGGCCAAGCACGGCATGGCGATCGTGTTGTCCCTGCCCGACTGGACCGTTGACATCTACCGCAGCGGGCTCGCGGCCCTCGGAATGCACAACGCGATGCAGGAGAAGATAGAGCGGCTGAGCGCGCGCACCGGCCGCGCCATTCTCATCAGCAGCCCCCCCGGCAGCGGGAAGACCTCGACGTTCCACGCGATGGTCTCCAACATAGACATCTTCACCACTGATATCACCACGCTGGAGAACGAACTCGAACACGAGCTGGACCATGTGATTCGCCACCAGGTGGACCTGCGCTCTGAGGAGGCATTCCAGGGGGTTTTCCCGGGCATCCTGCGCGAGGAGCCGGACGTGATCGGGGTGGATGAGCTGACGAACCTGCGCATAGGGGAGCCGCTGTTTGAGTTTGCTGGGGGGGACAAGCTTCTCCTGGCCACTTTCCAGGCCTCCAGCGCCAGCGAGGCGGTGGCGCACCTCGTGCAGGGCGTGGACGGGAAGTTGGCCGGCCATACCCTGGCCTGTGTGTTGAACCAGCGCCTGCTGCGCAAGCTGTGCCGCGATTGCAGGGAGCCCGTCCAGCCCACCCCGAGCCTGCTGGCCAAACTGCACATAGACCCCCGGCGCGCCGGCACGTGGTTCCGGGCGGTGGGCTGCGAGAGATGCTACGGGGCGGGTTACCGCGGCAGGACGGCCCTGTTCGAGATGCTCATTGTGGACGAGAAGGTGCGCGGGGTGATCTCCAGCGGGCGGGTCAGCGCCCCGGCCGTCAGGAAGGCGGCAGGGCAAAAGGGCATCCGCACCCTCCATCAGGACGCCCTCCTGAAGGTCAGGCAGGGCATTACCACATTGCAGGAAGTCCGTCGGGTTCTGAAATAGCCACCGTTTGGCGAGGCGGCGCATGACAATCGTAGCTGTTTTGGCCACCATCGTTCTCATCGTAGTGATGACCTACGACGGGGTGCGAAGCGGGCTTTTTTCGGCCGTCTACTCCCTGGTGAAGAACGTGCTCGCGTTTCTGATCGCATTGACGCTCTGCGAGCCCGGCATGAGCCTTCTGACCCGGTTCCTTCCAGAGCGGCACCCCGGTCCCCTCTATTACAAGGCCATTGCCTTCGCCACTGTGTTCACCGTAGTGTTCGGTTTCGGGCGCTGGCTGAAGCTCAACTATACGATCCTCGACGTGCAGACCCCCCGCTATGCCGACTACATCGGGGGCGGGGCCTTCGGCCTGTTGAACGGCATAGTGCTCGGCGGCGTGGTGCTGATCCTGTGGAGCCTGATGCCTTTCGCGAAGTTCCTTCCCGCAGATTTCGGCAGGATCCGGACCGAGAAGCTGCCCCTGGACTCCGGAACCCTCATGCTGCGCTTCTACGACCACTGCACCGGCACGATGGGGGCCGGCAGGACGTTCCTGCTGCAAGACGAGGCCGTGCTCAAGGACGAGGAAGAGCCGTACGGCATCCCCGACGCCCTCAGAGACCTTGACGGGGACGGCCTAGACGATGTGGTGCCCGGCGAGAGCTTCCAGGACTTGAACGGCAACGGGGAGTGGGACCGCGGCTGGCTCTGGCGTTACAGGACCCATGCTGACCTGCGCCCCGAAGACGTGTACGACGCCGTCGGCGCAGGAGTTCGACCCTATGAGACGGGCGCCGGGGACTGAAATCTTCGGGCTTCTCGTTGGGGGCCGTGCCGGAGGCGACGTTTCCGAGCTTGACGCTGCCGGCCTTTTGCCCTATAATTGCCTGATCATGAGCGGGAAGCGGATCCAGACCTGCGCGGTCGCATTGCGACTGTGGCTTCGTGTGCCCCGGTTGTGGCCGGGGTGCCGGGGCGGGTAGGGTCTGGGCCTGCTGCCCGGAAGGAGCCGACGAGCCCTGCAAGCCTCGCAAGCCGTCCTTGCGAGGCTGTTTTGTTTTCTTGCGCGCCGCGTCGGGCGGTGGAGCGAGCGGCGAGAGGGCTTCGGCCGCGACGGGTGGCAGGTTCGCAGTGTTACACACAGAGCGCAGGGTACCCGCACAGGAGAGAATCGCAGGGAGCAGATAGATGGAGAGGCAGACGCAAGGCGACGGGGAAAAGGTTTACATCTTCGATACCACGCTGCGTGACGGCGAACAGGCCCCTGGTTGCTCCATGATGGTCGAGGAGAAGGTCCACGTGGCGCGCCAGCTCGAACGGCTCGGCGTGGACGTGATCGAGGCCGGCTTCCCGATCGCATCGCTCGGGGACTTCGAGAGCGTGAGGGAAGTCTCCCGCGCCGTCACCGAGCCGATAGTGGCCGGGCTTGCCCGCTGCGTGGAAGCCGACATCGAGCGGGCGGGCGAGGCCGTGCAGGAGGCCCGCAAGCCGCGCATACACGTCTTCCTTGCCACCAGTGAGATTCACCGCAGATACAAGCTCAAGAAGGCGCGCGGCGAGATCCTCAGGCTCGCCGTCGAAGGGGTGGAGCGGGCGCTGGGGCTGTGCCGGGACGTCGAGTTCAGCCCCGAGGACGCCTCGCGCACCGAGCCGGAGTTCCTCTGCGAGGTCGTGGAGGCGGTGATCGAAGCCGGCGCGGGCACGGTCAACATCCCCGACACGGTCGGCTACGCCATGCCCTGGCAGTTCGGGGAACTCATTCAGCGGCTCCGCGCGGAGGTGTCCAACATCCGGAAGGCGGTCATCAGCGTGCACTGCCACAACGACCTCGGCCTCGCGGTGGCCAACTCCCTGGAGGCCGTGCGCATGGGCGCGCGCCAGGTGGAATGCACCATCAACGGCCTCGGGGAGAGGGCGGGAAACTGCTCTCTGGAAGAGGCCGTCATGGCGATGCGGACCCGCCAGGACGTCTTCGGCGTCTATACCGACATTGACACCCGCGAGATCATGAATGCCAGCAGGCTGGTCAGCTCGGTGACCGGCATGACGGTGCAACGCAACAAGGCTGTTGTGGGCGAGAACGCCTTCGCCCACGAGGCCGGCGTTCACCAGGACGGCATGCTCAAGGAGAAGAGCACATACGAGATCATGCGCCCCGAGGACGTGGGGGTCGAGAAGACCAGCCTGGTGCTCGGCAAACACAGTGGCCGCCATGCGTTCCGCAAGCGGCTCGAAGAGCTCGGCATCCGCCTCGATGAGGGGCGCCTCGAGCACCTTTTCCAGGAGTTCAAGCACCTTGCGGACAAGAAAAAGGAGGTCTTCGACGAGGACCTCGAAGCCCTCGTCAGGGATGAGCTGGAACAGGTGCCGGACATATTCAGGCTGGCGAGCTTCCACGTGTCGAGCGGCAGCAGTGCGGTCCCTACGGCGACCGTCCAGATGACGGTCGGGGGGGAACTCGTCACGGATGCGGCCACCGGAGACGGGCCCATTGACGCCATCTACAGGACCATTGACCGCATTACGGGCCTTCAGTGCAACCTGAGCGACTACGGCATCCGCGCCGTCACCAAGGGCAAGGATGCCCTCGGCGAGGTCTCGCTCACGGTCCAGGCAGGCGCGCTCCGGGAGCGCGGCCGCGCAACCAGCACCGACATCCTGGAGGCAAGCGCCCGCGCCTACCTCGCCGCGGTGAACCGCATCGCAAAGCGGCGGGAGAACGGGGCCGCCAGGGGGGAAGAAGCTGAGGAGTAGTAGGGATTTGCGGCGCTGGCTTTCCGCCCCTTCGAGGCACAGCGCCTTTTCCGAACCCGGTGTCAAGGACCTTACGGGCGGCAGACTCGAATCGAAGATCGCAACTCGAAAACAGAAAATGAGAAGCCGCGCTGTCCGCTTTGCGGCGCAGGAGTTGTGGAACAGGAACTGAGCGGCCCGCTCAGGCTGGCTGCGGCGGTGTTGCTGGTTTTCGCCGTGGTGATGTTCTCAGCCGCTCCTGATGCCGCCGGCGCGGACCTGCCGTATGCAGGCGGAGTGGCGGCCGTGGTTCTGGCCCTGGTGCTGATGCCTGCGTGGCGTCGGTGGCGATGCGTCTCGTGTGGGGCTCGATACCGGAGGCGCGGTCCGCAGCGCGGTGCGCATGAGGCGGACGGAGCGCAGGGTCAGAGCTCGTTGCGTTCGGACACCGAGCCGGACGACGGGGCGCGCTGAGGGCCCGGCCTCCTCAGGCCTGTGATGGCCATCATGGCGGCGCTGAGCAGCAGCACCACGGCCCCGATGGCGGTCACGCTGGAGGCGAGCGTCACGGAATAGGACGGGTCGAGGCGCGCCAGGTCGAAATTCGGCTGCTGTTGCAGGATGAGCGCCTGGCACCAATCGAAATTCATCAGGTAAATCAGCGGAAAAACGGTGACGAGAGCCCCTGCAATCATGCCGACGATATATGCAACCATGCGCGAGTTCTCCTTCGGATGCGCCACAAAGGGGATAGTGAGCTCTACTGCCTAACCTTATAGCGCTTTCCGGCCGGGCATTCAAGGGCGCGGGCGCGGCAGGGAGCTCTCGACGTGGAGTGGGGCGAGAGATGCGACCACAATACTTTCCTGAGTTCGAGCAGTTCGAGAAGAAGTGGGAATCCGGCAACGTCGTGCCCGTCTACCGGCAGCTCATGGCGGACACGCTGACGCCTGTGTCCGCCTTCCAGAAGATGGCGGACGGCCCCTACGCGTTCCTGCTGGAGAGCGCCAGCGGGCCGGAGAAAATCGGTCGCTACTGCTTTCTGGGCAGCTCCCCCTTCGCACTGTTCCGAAGCGCCGACGGTCGCGTCGAGATACGTGAAGGCGATGCGCTCCGAGAGCTCAGCACCGAGAATCCCCTGGAGGAATTCCGGGGCTATTTGAAGCGCTTCCGCCTCGCCCCCGTGGAGGGGCTGCCCCGTTTCTCCTGTGGGGCGGTCGGGTACATGGCCTACGACGTGGTGCGGTTCATCGAGGAACTGCCCGACTGCCCGGCCGACGACCGGGGCCTGCCCGACATGTTCTACATGTTCTACGACCAGATACTGATCTTCGACCACCTCAACAAGACCATCAAGGTGGTTTGCAGCGTGCGCACGGACGGGGAAGAGCCTGCGCAGGCCTACGAGCGGGCGAAGCGGCGCATCGAGGGGCTCATCGCCCGGCTGCGCACCCCGGTCAGCGGCGTCAGCGACGACATCACGCCCGCCGGCGAGATCAACCTCCCCTATGAGTCAAACGTGCGGCGCGAGGATTACCTCGGCGGTGTGAGTCGGTGCAAGGAGTACATCCGTGCGGGCGACATTCTCCAGGTCGTCCCGTCCCAGCGCTTGAAGGTTCGCACCGAGGCCGCCCCCCTCGACATATATCGGGCCCTGCGCGTCATCAATCCCTCCCCCTACATGTTCTACCTGAAGATGAACGACTTCTACCTCATCGGCTCCTCGCCGGAGGTGATGGTGCGGGTGGAGAACCGCCGGGCCACCGTGCGGCCCATCGCGGGCACGCGGTGGCGGGGAGCGGACCAGCAGGAGGACGAGCGGCTGGCGGCCGAGCTGCTCGCCGACCCGAAGGAGCGCGCCGAGCACATCATGCTGGTGGACCTTGGGCGCAACGACCTCGGGCGCGTCTGCCGCTACGGCACCGTCAGGGCCGACGAGGTGATGGTCATCGAGAAATACTCCCACGTGATGCACATCGTCTCCAACGTCACCGGGGAACTGCGGGACGACGCCGATGCGCTCGATGCGCTGATCGCGTGCATCCCGGCCGGCACGCTGACCGGCGCCCCGAAGGTGCGGGCCATGGAGATCATAGACGAGCTGGAGCCGACCAAACGCGGGCCCTACGGCGGGGCGGTGGGCTACTTCGATTTCAGCGGCAACATGGACACCTGCATCACGATCCGCACCGTCGTCTTGCAGGAGGGAAACGCCTACGTGCAAGCAGGGGGGGGAGTGGTCGCCGACAGCGTGCCGGAGCGCGAGTTCGAGGAGACGCTCAACAAGGCCAGGGCATTGCTGCGCGCCATCGAGGTCGCCGAGATGATGGGCACCTGAAGCAAGAACCCTCTCACGTCTCCAGGCTCGGCGCCGCCGGCGGCTGCCCGCGCCTTCTGACCGTATCCTGCGAGCGGCTGCCTTTCAGAGCTCTCCGCCCTTCAGCTTCCGCGTGAAGGCCATCAGGCCGCCGGCCTCGATGATGCGACGGAGCTGTTCCGGGAAGGGCGGGAAGCTGTAGGTGCCGCCGGTGGTGCGGTTCACGATGCGCCCCTGCTTGAAATCCACCTCCAGCTCGTCCCCTTCGCTCGCCTGCCGGGCGGCCTCCGGGCACTCCGCGATGGGCAGGCCGATGTTGATGGAGTTGCGGAAGAAGATGCGGGCAAACGACTCCGCCACCACGCAGGCGATGCCGAAGGCCTTGATCGCAATGGGGGCGTGCTCTCGGCTGGAGCCGCAGCCGAAGTTCTTGCCCGCCACAATGAGGTCCCCGGCGTGCGCCTTGCGCACGAATTCCGGATCGGCCCCCTCCATGCAGTGCGCCGCCAGCTCCCGCTCGTCGGTGGTGTCCAGGTAGCGGGCCGGGGTGATGTCGTCGGTGTTGACGTCGTCGCCGAACTTCCAGCACTTGCCGTTCATTTTGATACCGCTGCTAGGTTTGTGACCGTTTCACGCGGGAGCCCCGGCTTTCCGCTGGCGATGCATGTGCTCGCTCCCCTGGTGGACGAACGCCTCAAGGGCCGTCTCCTCGCCGGGCTGCTCGAGCCCGTCGAAGTCGAGTTTCAGCACGGGCAGGCCGTGCTCGTGGCGGAATCTCTCCAGCAGGCTGTTCACGACCGCCCCCGGCATGCAGCCGAACGGGGCCACGTTCACGACGCCGTTGAAGCCGTTGTGCGCGTATTCGACGGAGCGGCCGACGCTCAGGATCGCCTCCCCTTTCACGCTGGGGTCGAGGTAGGGGCTTCCCAGCCGCACCACCTCACTGATGTGGCTCTCGCGCGGCATGTGCCGGATGGCGCCGCGGAAGATGCGTGCGATGCGGCCCTCGATCCGGCGCGCTCCGAGCTCGCTGAGCCATTCCTTGAGCAGGGAGAGGGTTCGTGAATCCTCCCGGGCTATTTCGCGCCGCTCGGCCGCGACGTAGTTGACCCACTCCTGAAACGGCGGCAGGGCGACCTCGGCTCCGCATGCTTCCAGCCGAGACACGAGGAAGTTGTTGGCAAAGACGTTGGAGCGGACGTAAATCTCCCCGACCACGCCGATCAGCGGCCGGGGCTCGGAGCGGTCCACGGGAATCCGCTCCAGGCGCCGCCGGATCTCGGCGGCCTTCCCGAAGTGGTCCCCCTTCCGCTCGGCCACCTCCGCCAGCTCGTGCAGGCACTGCCGGTAGAGCCTGTTCGTCTCGCCCTCGTTGAGCTCATAGGGCCGGGTCTCGCGCACCATCTTCTGCATGTTGTCCACTATCACCAGCAGCTCCCAGCAGGTGCGGTAGAAGCCCGGCCCGAACGATTCGACGTGCCTGGAGAAGTTCCGCGTCTGGTCCAGCACCACCATCGGGACCTGTTCCAGCCCCACCTCGTCCAGCACCATGCGTTGGAACTTATGATACTGACCGAAGCGGCACGGCCCTGTGGCCTGGGCCATGAAGAAGCAGCCTCGGGTCGGGTCGAACTCGGCGCACTGCGTCTTCTTCAGCATGTCCCCCGTGGTCAGGATGCAGGGGAAGCACTCCTTGCCGGTGGTGAAGCGCCGGCCGATCTCCATGCTCTGTGCGTCGGAGACCGGCAGCGCCTCGGTGTCCACGCCGTTGGAGCGCAGCACCGCCGCCATCATCAGCCCGTGGTCGTCCATGTGAGGGATGTAGAGCTTGATCTCGCCCCGGCGCTCGCGGATGTCGAAGAACAGGTCCTCCCCGTGGGGCTTGCGGTGGAAGCGGCGCTCGCCGGCGCTGCGGATGCTGTCCAGGAACGCCTCGCAGCGCGTAATGGCGCCCACGTCGGCGCTGTGCTCGTCTATCTCCAGGGTCAGGTAGGGCTTGCCGAGGACGCGGTCGAAGAACTTGCTTATGAAGGAGTCCGGCCCGCAGCGGAAGTTGGTGATGTAGAGCGCGTGCAGGTTCGGATGCCCGGCGATGTAGCGCCCCGCCGCGATGATCTGCTGTCCGTACTTCCAGTACATGTGCGGGAAATCGTCCTGAATGGTGCTCAGATCAAGCGGCAGGAAGTCAAGGGGCAGGGCGAGCACGCCGAGGTCCCGCAGCTTGTCGGGTATGGCGAGGTTCATGCCAGGGTCGCACCCGTTGTAGGAGCGGCTGATAATGACCAGGGCGATCTCGTCCTCCCCCAGTGCGTCCAAGACCTCCCGGCCACGCCTCCGGCACCCCTCGCGGAACCTGTCCAGAGCCCCCCATGCCACCTCGATTGCCTTCTCGGCCCGCGCCGCCGGCGCATCGAACCTCCGGGCGACCTCGCGCAGCGTATCGGAAACCTCCCGGCGGCCGCGCTCGAAGTGGAAGATCGGCCTGAGCAGCGGCAACTCGCCCGCCTCCTCCCTCTCGGCGAAAGCCGCCCGGAGCATGTACGGAAGGCTTTGCACCAGGGGGCAGACGTAGGAGTGCACGATCCCCGGAGCCTCGTGTTCCATGTTGATCACGCTCGGCACGAACACGTAGTCCACGCCCCTGTCCAGGAGGTCGGCCACGTGGCCGTGGGCGACCTTGATGGGGAAGCAGGTCTCGGTGGTGACGTGGTCGTTGCCCCGGCTGATGATCTCCCGGTTCGTCGCCTCCGAGAGCACCACCCGGCAGCCGAGCTCCGTGAAGAACGCCTTCCAGAACGGATACAGCTCGAAGAACGTCAGCGCCCGCGGGATGCCGATGGTAATGCCGAGCGGAGCGTCAGGCTCATCCTTAGGGTAGGAGTTGAGCAGGGCCTCCTGGCGCTCGGCGAAGAGCCTGGGAAGGTGCTCGCCCTTCTTGCGTTTTTCCTGGTCGTCATACTTCCCGCAGCGGCTGCCGTAGTAGAGGGACCTCTGCTGTTGGATGGAGACCTTGTGGATTTCGCACCGGTTCGAGCAACCCTTGCACTCGAAGGTCTTCAGTTCGTAGTTGACGTGCCGCAGGTCGAATCCGCGGAAGCTCGACTCGCCGCTGCTTTGCTCCATGGCGATGATGGCGGCCCCGACTGCCCCGAGCACGTCCTGCTGCGGGGGCACGGTGATTTTCTTGCCCGTGATCTGCTCGAAGGCCGCCTTGACCCCGCGGTTGAACGCGACCCCACCCTGGAAGAAGATGTTCTCGCCGACCTTGCGGTCCTCCACCACCCGGTTCAGGTAGTTGTAGACGATGGAGTAGCACAGTCCGCCCACCAGGTCCTCGGTGGGGATGCCGTGCTGCTGGTGGTAGCTGACCTCGCTCTCCATGAACACCGTGCAGCGATCGCCGAGCTTGACGGGCCTCGGGCTTGAGAGTGCGGTGCGTGCGAACTCCTCCTCGATCTTCAGCCCCAGCTGCTCGGCCTGCTCTTCCAGGAACGAGCCGGTGCCCGCCGCGCAGACCTTGTTCATGGCGAAGTCCACCACCGCCCCGTTCTCCAGGGAGATGTACTTGGCGTCCTGGCCTCCTATCTCGAAGATGGTGTCCACGGTGGGATCCATGGCCACGGCCCCGCGGGCGTGAGTGGTGATCTCGTTCTTGACCAGGTCGGCGCCCACGAATGCGCCGGTCAGGTAGCGTCCGCTGCCGGTGGAGCAACAGCCGCGCACCCGCACGCGGCCGGCCACTTGCTGACCCACCTCGTAGAGCGCTTTCTTGATGGCCTCCAGCGGCCTGCCCTCGGTCATCAGGTAGCAGCGCCCCACCACGTTCATCTCTGAGTCTATGACCACGACGTTCGTGCTTATGGAGCCTACGTCCACCCCCACGTAGGCATCGGCCTTGCCCGCGGTGTCGGGCAAGTTGCGCCGGGACAGGTCCACCCGGTAGCCGTCGTCCTGCAGGCGGGCGAGCCGTTCGGCGCTCCCGTCCGATCCGCACGTGCGTTCTTCCAGCGGCCGCAGCGTCTCGAGGGAGCAGTCGGTTCCCCTCTCCAGCACCTCCAGCACGGCGCCGAGGGCGCCGGTGCAGCCCGGCTCCTGCGGCACGATGAGCTCCCCGTCCCCCAGCGCCAGGGTGTCCTTGAAGGCGCGCACCACGCCCGCGTTCAGGGCCACGCCGCCCTGGAAGGCGACCGGGCGCGTGAAAGCCTTGCCCTTGCCCATGTTGCTCTTGAAGTTCCGCGCCATCGCGTGGCAGAGCCCGGCGATGATGTCGTAATCGGGGGTTCCCTGCTGCTGGAGGTGGATCATGTCGCTCTTGGCGAACACGGAGCAGCGGCCGGCCACGCGCGGGGGGTGCTTGCTGCGAAGGGCGAGGCGGCTGAACTCCTCGATGCTCACCTGGAGGCGGGAGGCCTGCTGCTCCAGGAACGAGCCCGTGCCGGCGGCGCAGAGGCTGTTCATGGCGAAGTCCACCACCCGGGCGCTGCCGTCCTCACCCGGTTCGAGCCGGATCAGCTTGGAGTCCTGCCCGCCGATCTCTACGATCGTCCGCACCTCCGGGTGCAGGCGCATGGTGGCCTTGCTCTGGGCGACTATCTCGTTGACGAAAGGAACGCCGAGCAGCTCAGAGATGATCTTCGCTCCGCCGCCGGTGACGCAGAGCCCGGCGACGTCGTCGTATTTGCCCAGTATCTCCCGCAACTGCTCCAGCGAGACCTGAAGCGGCCGGCCGAAGACGCGCACGTACCGCGACTCGATGACCTGGCCCGACCGGTCGGTAACGACGAAGTCGGCGCTCACCGAGCCGACGTCGAGGCCGATGTAGCAGCTCATCGCTTCCCCCGCTCACTGGTCACGGGTGGCTCCTCACTGACAACTTCCTCGGGATGCGTTATGCGGCCGGTGACGGCGCTGGCGGCGGCCACCGCCGGGCCGCAGAGGTAGACTTCGCTGCCGGGATGGCCCATGCGGCCTCGGAAGTTGCGGTTGGTGGTGGCGAGGGCGCGCTCGCCCTCGGCCAGAACGCCCATGTGCCCGCCGAGGCACGGCCCGCACGTCGGCGGCGAGACGGCCCCTTCGGCCTCCACGAACACCTCCAGCAGCCCTTCCTTGAGGGCCTGAAGGTAGACCTGCTGCGTGGCGGGGAAAACCAGCAGCCGCACCCCCGGCGCTGCCTTGCGGCCCCGCAGCAGCTCCGCCGCCGTGCGCAGGTCGCTCAGCCGGCCATTCGTGCAGGAGCCGATCACAACCTGGTCAATCTCCACCTCGGAGAACTCTTCCACCGGCCGGCTGTTGGAGGGCAGGAAGGGGGCTGACACCTGCGGGCTGAGCCCGCTCACGTCCCACTCGAAGGCCTCGGCATAGGAGGCGTCGGGGTCGCTCTGGTAGATCGTCGCCGGGCTCTGCGCGCGCCCCTCGCAGTAAGCGCGTGTGGCCTGGTCCGGGGCGATGATGCCGCTCTTGCCGCCGGCCTCTATCGCCATGTTGCACATGGTGAAGCGCTCGTCCATTGGCAGCGACGCGATTGCAGGGCCGCAGAACTCCATCGCCTTATACAGGGCGCCGTCAACGCCGATCCGGCCGATGGTGTAGAGGATGAGGTCTTTCCCGCCGACCCACCGGGGAAGCTTCCCCCGCAGCACGAAGCGCAGCGACCCCGGCACGCGCAGCCACACCTTGCCCGTGGCGAAGCAGGCGGCGAGGTCCGTCGAGCCGACGCCGGTCGAGAACGCCCCGAGCGCGCCGTAGGTGCAGGTGTGGGAGTCCGCGCCGATGATCAGCTCGCCCGGCGCCACCAGGCCCTGCTCCGGCAGGAGCACATGTTCGATGCCGACCCGTCCCACCTCCCAGTAGTGCGCGATCTTGTGCTTCGCTGCGAACAGCCGCAGCTTCTTCGCCAGCCCGGCCGACTTGATATCTTTGTTGGGGGTGAAGTGGTCCGGCACCAGCGCGATCCGAGCCGGGTCCCAGACCTGCTGGAAGCCGGCCCTCTCGAACTCTTCGATGGCGATGGGGGCCGTGATGTCGTTGCCCATGCACAGGTCAACGTCCGCGAGGATGTAGTCCCCCGGCCGAACGGCATCCCGGTCGCTGTGGGCAGCGAGGATCTTCTCCGTGATGGTCATGCCCATTGAAAGGTCTCCGCCCCGCGTGGCACCCCGGAATGGCCCGCCCTGTGGGGTGCGGGCGGCTGCTTTCCCCCTCAGCGGCCTCGGAAGGGCCTTCTCATGTTCTGTCGGGTGCACGTGCCCCCGATCGAGACGGCCGAGCCGGCCGTTGGCGGGGGGGGACACCCGACAGAGGCAGTCAACGCGTCCCGCCCACGTCCCCTTCGAGTTCAATGTGGCGGAACGCCCGTGCGAACCGGCCTAATCCCGCGAGATGGCCGAGAACAGGAGTATGAAGCGCAGGAGCATCATGATCGCCATGAAGGCCGCCGCCACGTAAGTGAGGGCCGCCGCGTTGAGCACCCGCCTGGCGTCCTCCTGCTCGCGGGAAGTCACCACGCCCTGCTCGGTCAGCATTGCCAGGGCCCGCTTGCTGGCGTTGAACTCCACGGGGAGGGTGACGATGGTGAAGAAGGCCCCCCCGGCGAACAGGATGATCCCTGCCTCGGCGACGGTCTTGGCAAGTGCGCCTCCGCCGCCGGTGAAAAACATCATCACCACGCCGATCATGAACAGCACCGGCCCCAGGTTGTTGCCGAAGGCGGCGATCGGGTAGATGCCCTTGCGGAGCCTGAGGGGCAGATAACCCCGGGCGTCCTGCACGGCGTGGCTGGCCTCGTGCGCCGCCACCCCGACGGCCGCCAGGCTGTTGGACCCGTACACTCCCTGGCTGAGGCGCAACACCCTGTGACGGGGATCGTAGTGGTCGGTCAGGGTTCCCTCCACCTGCTCGATCCGCACGTCGTCCAGCCCGTTGTGGTGCAGGATTCGCCGGGCCGCCTCTGCGCCCGTGGTGCCGGAAGCCGAGGGGCGGCGTGAATACTCCCTGAATGTGCGCTGCACCTTCGAACGGGCGTAGAGCGCCAGAATGAGCGGCGGAATGAGCAAGAGCATGAATGGGTCGAAGAAAAACGGCATCATCTTCGTTTTCTCCTCTTCGTTCGAAGGCAGGGGGAGAACGTTCGGCCTTTCGCCGTGTTGCCTGCTCTGCGACCTTCATAGTATACATTCAGGGGCGGCCGGGTTCAATTCCGCTCGCGGGATTTCACGCTCGCCCGGAGCGGCCGGCGGGAGGTTTGACATCGGCTCCGGCAGGATTCATACCGTCGGACCTTGTGGAGCGCTCGGCGGGGCATTCCGCTGTGTGTCGAATTGGCGCCGACCGCCCGGGGGGAAAACTATCATCGAGGACGGCCAGGAACGCCCTGCTTACCGGTCGGTGAGGTGCTTCTTGACGTCGAGGAGGATCCGGTCGAGGTCCTGGCTGGGCTCGAAGCCGATGGCGGCCTGGAGCTTGGTCACGTCCGGCGCGCGCATGCGGATGTCCTCGAAGCCGGGGCCGTAGGCTTCCTCGTAGGGGATGTAGACGATCGCGGCCTGGGGATTGACCAGGGCGCACACGCGCTCGGCCAGCTCCGCAATGGTCACCGATTGGCGGCTTCCGACGTTGAATATCTCCCCGACCGCCCCCTCGCAGTCCGTCAGACGGCAGAACGCCTCCACGACGTCCTCTACGTGGGCGAAGCAGCGCACCTGCTGTCCGTCCCCGTACACGGTGATGGGCCCCCCGTCGAGGGCCTGCTGCACGAACCGGGGCACCACCATCCCGTAGCGACCCACCTGGCGGGGGCCGACCGTGTTGAACAGGCGCAGGATGACCACGGGCAGGTCCCGCGAGCGGCAGTAGGCGAGGGCGAGGAACTCGTCTATGGCCTTCGAGCAGCCGTAGCTCCAGCGGCTGCGGGTGGTGGGGCCGAACACCAGGTCGTCCCCCTCGGCGAAGCGGCCCTTGGCGCCTTTCCCGTAGACCTCGCTCGTGGAAGCCAGCAGGACCTTCTTGCCCTTCTTGGCGCAGTGTTTGAGCAGGAGCTCGGTGCCGTGGATGTTGGTCTCGATGGTGCGGACCGGGTCCTCGACGATGAGCTTTACCCCCACGGCCGCCGCCAGGTGGTAGACCACCTCGGCCCGGTCCACCAGCTCCATCAGCACGGGCTCGTTCTCGATGGGGTTGAGCGTGAGGTGGAGCCGCTCGTGCTCCCGCACCGCGTCGAGGTTTCCGACGCAACCCGTGGTCAGGTCGTCTATGACGTGCACCTCCCAGCCGTCACGCAGCAGCCTTTCGGTCAGGTGCGAGCCGATGAATCCCGCCCCGCCGGTCACCAGCGCGCTTCGCATGAGGTCTTCCCTTTCGCTACAGAGAAGGCGACAGGATACGCCGCCGGGGCGCGCAAGTCAACCCATCGGGGCGTCTTGACTCTGCTCTCGGCGGCGCTTAGAATCGCCGGGGCGCGTGATGCGCCCAGCGCAACGGGGCGCGTTTCTTCCATGAGCCCGGGCGAGGGGAGGCTCACATGTCGGTGCTTCAGGTCATGACTGTCCGGAACCCCGCCGCGGAGCTGCGGCGGGTGCAATGGATGCCGGGCGCGCTGCGGCGCCCCCAGGCCTCGACCTCTGAGTTCGCGCTGCTGATCGCAATAGGGGTTCTCACAGCCGCCGCGCGGTGCCTGCTGAGGCTGCGGCTGGGTGTCCCCGGCCATTCGATCCTGCTGGTGGTCCCGCCGCTGGTGTTCGGGCTGGCCTGTGTGCCGAGGCGGATGGCGGGGCTGGTGATGGGGACCTCCGCGCTCGGCGCTGGCCTGATCGCCCGCGCGGCCGGGCTTTCCGGCGCCGCGGGTGCAGGCGCCCTGACCAGCCTGTTCCTCGCGGGCCTCCTCCTGGAAGCCGCGCTGTCCCTCGCCCGCAGCGGGAGGGCGCTCTACCTCTTGTGCCTCGGAGCCGGGATGGCGGTCAACCTGGTCGCATTCGGCGTCCGCTTCGCCGTCAAGCTGGCGGCCCTCGGGCCGGCTGACCAGTGGCGCCCCCTGTCGGCCTGGTGGCCCCGCGCCATCTGGACGTATCCCGCGTGCGGGGCCCTCGCGGGGCTGGTCGGCGCCGCGCTGCTGTTCCGCGTCCGGGAAGGCTGGGGGGAAAGCCGGCGGTCGGGCCCGGGGGCGCCCTGAGCTGGGAGCGCGGGCATGCTCTACATCGGCCTCGACGACACGGACGTGGCGGGCTCGCCCGGCACCAACCGGCTGGCTCGCCGCATCGTCGGGCGGCTGGCGAGATGGTGGCGCGTGTTCGGAGTGACCCGGCACCAGCTCCTGCTCGACCCGCGCGTGCCCTATACGTCCAAGAACAGCTCCGCCGCCATCATGCTGCGCGATGCGGCGGGGGCCGACCTCGGGCAGATTGCGCGCCGGGTGGCGCGCTGGGTCAGGGAGGGCTCCTCGCCGGGGAGCGACCCGGGGCTGTGCGTTGCGCGGAGCGTGCCGCCGGCGGTGAGGCGCTTCGGGCGGCGCGCCAAGGAGGAGGTGCTGGACCAGGCGCGGGCCCGGGAGCTGGCGGCGCGCAGCGGGGTGCTCCTGGCGGGGCTGGGGGGCAGCGAGGACGGCGTGGTGGGCGCTCTGGCGGCGGTGGGGCTCGCGGCCACGGGCGAGGACGGCCGGTTCGTTCAACTCGGCGCCTGGCCGGACGACCTGTGCTGGGAGCAGCCGGCCGAGGCGCTTCTCGAGCGCGGAGTGGAGGAGTTCATCGCGGAGCCGGGAGGCGGGCGCGCCCGGCCCGCACGGATCAACGTGGGCAAGCGCCTGCGGCCGAGCTACCGGGCCGGGAAGGTCGTTCTCTACGTGCGGCGCGGGCCCGAGGGCTGGCAGGCAGTGCGCAAGAGCTGAGGTCGCGCCCGCCGGGCAGGTTGCGCGGGGGGGGCGGACTCTGCTATAGTGCCCCCCGCGTGGGGCGAGGGAAGCCCGGAACGGGAGCGGAGGCATGGCGGAAAGCGGCCGGAAGCAACAGCTTGCTTACGCGCTGATTACTCCCTACAGCTTGCACAAGAGCCGCACCGGCGGCATCCTCGCGCGGCTGCTGTGGGCGAATGTGCGACTGGTCGCGGCGCGGATGTACGCACCTCGCCCCGAAGGCGAGTTCATCCGGCGCTACTGCGATGTGATCTACGACCCGCAGGAGCGGCACGTCTCCCTGCATTATCAGAAGTTGCTCATCCAGTACGTGCTGGAGAACTTCACCCGGCCCAACGCCCGCAGCATCTCCAACAGGATGCTGGTGCTGGTATTCCGGGGGCCGGAGGCCCAGCGGGACATCATGAACGCGGTGGGGCACATCAGCCAGGACGTTCGCGGGGACGACGTGCGGGGCACCTTCGGGGATTTCCTCGCCGAGGACCGGACGAGCCCTCGTCTCCGGCAGGCCCGCGAACGCGTGGAGGAGGGGCTGAGCCTGTATCCGGCGCTTCAGAGAATCGAACTGCCCGAGGGGCGCGACCGGATCTTCGAGCCGGCCGTCCTCACCGCCGTCTCGTCCCGGATGACGGAGGGGCATCTGCGGCTGTTCCGCCGGCATGCTTACGAGGACGGAGGCTTCGTGTTGGGGGCCCTGGAGGGGATAGACACGAGCAGGATCGAGACCTCGATGGTCATCCTGAAGCCCGAGAGTTTTCGGCGCAGGAACCCGCTGCCGGGCAACCTGATAGATTTCTTCGCGCGCACCGGCATGTTCTTCACCGGCGCCAAAGTGATGCACCTGGGTGTGGAGCAGGCCAGGGAGTTCTACGCCCGGAAGCTCCCCCAGTTCCGCGAGCAGCTCAAGGGCATGGTGGCAGAGAAGGCGAGGGAAATCCTCAACAAGGCCCGACGCCTCGCCGAGCTGGCGGTGGAGAACCTCGGCGCCGACTCCCGCCAGGCCACCACCCCCGCACAGGCCATCCCCGCCGTGCGCGAAGCGGAGCTTCTGTTTGCCGAGTCGCAGCGGGGCGAGCCGGGACGACTGAAGGCGCCGGTGCTCGAAGAGTTGTTCCGCATCCTCGGCGAGCGCCTGGAGGACCTCGAACCCGACGACGCCTTTTACAGCGACGTGGCAGAAGAGCTCAAGGACCTCAACGCCCGCGCGGAGTTCGACGAGTTGATCCGCTACATGAGCGGGGAGGATCCCGAGACCGGCCGGCCCCTGGACCAGGACGGCGAAACCATGTGCATGGCCCTCCTCTATTCGGGCGAGGATGCCCTGAGGGTGATCCGCCGCAGGCTGGGAGAGCTTCGCGAGGTCTACGGCTGGAACATCCTTCAGAACCGCGCCCACGCCAGTGACCCCGAGGAAGATCCCGTGCGGGAGATGGAGGTCCTGGGCATGCCCTGCCCGACAGGCCGGGAGGCCCGACCCTGCGACCTCGAGCGAGTGGTGGACGAGTTCTACGGACGGCCCGAATGAACATCAAGCGCCTCATCGTCGGCCCGCTGGCCTGCAACTGTTACCTCCTGGAGGACGAGGGGGCAGGCGCGGTTATAGACCCCGGCGGGGACCTCGACCGGATAATCGAGCAGTGCCTGGGCCGGGCGTTGGAGCCTCGCTGCATCATCGTCACTCACGGCCACGTGGACCACATCGCCGCCGTGCCCGGGCTGAAGCGCCGCTTTCCCGGGGCCAGGCTCTGCGTCAGCCGGGGTGACGCCCGGCTGTTCTCCGATCCGCTCATGAATCTTTCGGCCATGATGGGGGACGATCAGAAGATGCCCCGGCCGGATACCTTGCTGGCAGAAGGGCAGCGGGTCGAATTCGGCGCCTGCCTGCTGCGGGTCGTCGAGACCCCCGGCCACACGCCCGGCAGCATCTGCCTGGTGGCCGAAGGGCAAGAGCCGCCGGTGGTCTTCTGCGGAGACCTGATATTCCAGGGCGACGTCGGCCGCACCGACCTGCCGGGGGGGAGCCGAGAGGCGCTCCGACGCAGCATTGAGGAGAAGATCTTCACCCTTCCCGATGAGACGCTCCTGCTGCCGGGCCACGGCGAGTCCACCAGCGTAGGGGCAGAGAAGCAGGCGTGCCCCCTTTTCTGATCCGGCTTCCGCTCCGCACAGCCGCCGTCTGCCCCTGCAAGTCAGCCGCCAGGCGGCGCCGTGCATCCTTGCATCGCAGGACATGGTGCACTAGAGTTGGCGCCTTGCTCCGCGGCGGCGCGGAGGGGCAAATGCGACACGTTTTTCCCTTCATAGGTTTCCGGGGAGTTGAAGCGTAATGGCACAGGTGAAGACCGCTCTCATAAGCGTTTCGGACAAGACGGGGCTGCCGCAGTTCGCCCGGCGGCTTTCCGCACTCGGCGTCAGGATACTCTCCACCGGCGGCACGGCCCGTCTGCTCAGGGAGAAGGGGCTCGAGGTGACGGACGTCTCCCAGTACACGGGTTTCCCGGAAATCCTCGACGGCCGCGTCAAGACCCTCCACCCGAAGGTGCACGGCGGCCTGCTCGCCCTGCGTGAGAAGCAGGAGCACCTCCGGCAGATGCAAGAGCACGGCATCGAGTTCATTGACATGGTCGTGGTGAACCTGTATCCGTTCGAACAGACCATCGCCCGGCCGGGGGTGGCGCTGGCGGAGGCGATCGAAAACATAGACATCGGCGGCCCCACGATGATCCGCTCGGCGGCGAAGAACTACGCCCACGTCGCCGTGCTCACCAGCCCCGCCCGCTACGACGGGGTTGCGGCGGAGCTGGAACAGTCGGGCGGTGCTCTGAGCGAGCGCACCCTTTATCGCCTCGCCCTGGAGGCATTTCAGCACACTGCCCATTACGACGCGGCGATCTCCGGTTACCTCGCCGGGATCGGCGAGGAACCCGGCACGCACCGCGACCTGCTGCTGATCGAGTTGCAGAAAGAACAGGAGCTGCGCTACGGGGAGAATCCTCACCAGAAGGCGGCTTTCTACGTCGAGCCCGGCGTGGAGGAACCCTGCGTGGGCACGGCGAGGCAGGTGGCCGGCCCCGGGCTTTCCTTCAACAACATCCTGGACATCAACGCGGGGCTGGAGCTGGTCAAGGAGTTCGACCGCCCCGCCGCCGCCTGCATCAAGCACAGCAATCCCTGCGGGGCCGGCACTGCCGAGTCCATCCACGAGGCTTACCGCAAGGCCTACCTCGGCGACCCGGTGAGTGCTTTCGGGTGCATTGTGGCCCTGAACCGCCCCTTCGACGTTGAGGTGGCCGAACTGGTGGCAGGATTCCGAGCGGAGTGCGAGGGCAAACCCGCCCCGTACTTCGTCGAGGCCGTCATCGCCCCCGAGATCCGGCAGGATGCCCTCTCGCTGCTGCTGGAGAAGGCGAAGTGGGCCGAGCGCACGCGCCTGCTCGAGGTCGGCGACCTTGGCTCCGGCGCGGTGGACGAGGCGGCTCAGGACGTGCGGCGCGTCGTCGGCGGGATGCTGGTGCAGGACCGGGACCTGGCGGGCTTCGACGAGGGGGCGCTGCGGATCGTCACTGACCTCCAGCCCACGCCCGAGCAGATGGCCGACCTCGGGTTTGCCTGGC
>JAUWZH010000145.1 GCA_030615435.1 Candidatus Brocadiaceae bacterium
GAAAACACCGGCCTCATCGTGACGCAGGGCTCGCGGTTCTGGATGCGCAACCTGACCTCGGGCGGCCACGACATCACCGAGATGCTCGGACGCGAGTTCGACATCCCCTTCGAGCAAGCCGAAGAGGCGAAACAGAACATCGCGCGCTCCGAGCTCGCCGGGGAACTCGTGGGCGCCATCAAACCCGCCATCCACGACCTGATGGGCGAGCTGAAAACCAACCTCCAGTACTGCCGCAGGATGGGAAAGACCTCCGAGCTCGACAATGCCTACGCGGTCGGCGGGGGTTCCAGGCTTGCCGGATTGAAGGCTCAGGTCCGTCAGAGTCTGGGCCTGGAGCTGCGCCAGATCCGCTCCGTGGAGCGAATCTTCGTCTCTTCCGGTGCCAACGTCGGCCTGGTTCGCTCGAACCTGGACCGGCTCGCGGTGGCCATTGGCACGGGGATCAAGGCGCTTCGGAGGGCGCCGGTGCAGGTCTCCTTCGCGCCGGAATCAATGACGCGCCTGGCTCGCGCGGCGCGCGCAAGGCGGTTGCTGTTCGCCGCCGGGCTTCTGGTGTGGGCGACTGTGCTGGCCCTGTTCTTCTTCGGACGCCTCTGCCGCGAGCATCTCGATCGCGCCCTCTCACAGAGTCAGCGCGTGGACGTCATGCACACCCAGAACCTCGCGCGGCTGAAGGCCGCCAGGAACAGAACGAGCGTCAATGGCGAACTGGCCTACCTCCAGTCGGTGGGCCGGGGGCGCCGGCAGGCGCCTGCTCTCCTCAACGAGGTGGTTGACATCTTTCAGAAGGCCAATCGCTCCCCCGAGGGACGCTTCGTGCTGAGGTCTTTCAGTTGCGTCCCTGCGGGGCCGAGCGAGCTGGACGTCACGATTGCCGGCATGGTCTCTGTCCCGCCGGGAGGCAGTGCCAGGAATGCCTATCCTCTCCTCAAAAACAGGCTGGTCACGGGGCTTCGCAGCTCGCCACTGCTGGCCCGCTCGAGGGGGACGGCGCGGTTCAGCAAGGCCAAGAAGCTCGTCATCGGTCAGGGAACTCACTGGAAGCGCATGGTGCAGAACGGCGACCAGATCATGGTACACGAAGATGGTACGTGGCACGAGGTGCAACAGGTGCGCTCGGACACCGAACTCGTTCTGACACAAGGTTTTGCGGGAGGAGATCTCGAAAGTGAGTATACGCTCTCCCGCGTAGAGGTCGAAGAGTGGGACCGTGAGTCGCTTGATTTCCTCCTGCGGGCTCAGGTCCCTGCGTCCGAAAGAAATACCAATTCCCGGTCTCTCACCGGCGATTACAGGTGAGGAACCTGAACCGTCTCCGCACGGAGGGAATGGATGGTATCGGCGAAAACCAGGAGATTGATCCTTAGTTTCCTTGTGGCCCTCGTCTGGCTCGGGGCGGTCTGGTTCGTCGCCTGGACGTTCTTTCCTCTGCTGCAAGGGGTGCTTTCGTCCCACAAGGACGTGAGGGGCGCCGACCTGCTGCTCGAGGGGCGCATCAATGCAGAGGTCATCCCAAGCGAAGGCCTGATAGGACGTTACCAGGAGATCAAGGACCGGGCGATCGAAGAGGCTCAAAGGTGCGCGTCCGAATACGTGCGTCACAGCGAGTGCTTACAGAAGAGGATACTGGAAAGCTGGCGCCTGGACCCCTACGAGGTCGGCAACAACTTCCGCGATCTCAAGAGGCAGCTCGCCGATAAGGCCGGCCACCCGGATTTCCTCGAACTCGGCAAGCTGGATGATTGGGAAAGTGAGGACACGGGCAAGCCCCGCGAGGAGGATTTCGCAGCCCTGGAGAAACGCACCTGCATCGCTTCTGTGCTGGTCGCCCTTCTGACTGCCGAACCCGGCACCGAAATTCGATTGATGGAGATTCACCCGCCCCGCAGCACCTCGGAGGCGCCGCAGGTACCCTCGGCGGACTGGATGGTCGTGCGGCACCGGACCTTCCCGGTGGACGTGCAGCTCACCACACGATTCAGCAGCCTGGGCCGTCTGACGAACCGGATCGTGACCGTTCCTCCCGGCTCCACCGAGATGCCCTGCATGGCAATCCGAAGGATCGAGGTGGAACCGGTCGAACCAATGGAAAGGGACAGGGTAAGGGTTGAACTTAGGCTTGAGGTCTACGAGTTTTTCAGGGCCGGAGAATCGAACTGAGATGAGAAAACACGCCGCAAAAATCCTCCTTGCGCTGTTTTTCGCGGCTTTCGTCGCCAGTCTCTGGCTCGGCGCCGACTGGCTGGGCAGGATCAAGCGCCGCTCCGGCCGCGTGGAAGGCCTCGCGATAGAGTACGAACGCTACCTGCTCGGGGAAATAGGCGCCCCGGAGGTCTCCCAGGAGTTTCAGAGCGGCGAAATACTCAGCCGCATCCAGAAAGACTGGGCAAGTGGGTTCTCCGCCCGCGATTATCCGCCCAATATTCTGATGACGCCGGGGTCCCGCAGCGGCGCTAGGGTACCCGGCCGGCGGGGGTTTGGCCCCCCATGACGGCGGCGCGGACGGCCTCAGGGTCTGCAGCCCGACCGTGCCCCGCGCGGCTCAATTCCTCAAGGTGCCTGAAAACCTCGGGCACACACTCCAGGACGTCCTCGGCCACGAGAGAGAGCTCCCCCATCCGGGAGGCTGCGAGGTCTCCGGCCAGTCCGTGTGCGAAGGCGCCGAGCCGGGCCGCATCGAACGCATCCAGCCCCTGGCACAGCAGCCCCGCAATCAGGCCCGTCAGCACGTCCCCCATGCCCCCCGTCGCCATTCCCGGGTTGCCGGTCTCGTTGATACAGACCCGCTCTCCGTCAGTGACGACCGTCCGGTGTCCCTTCAGGACCACAATGGCGCCGTGCTCGCGGGCAAAACGCCGGGCCGTCCCCTCGCGGTCGGCCTGGACCTCGAGCGTGCTTGCGCAGCCGGTCAGGCTCCTCATCTCCCCTGGATGAGGTGTCAGGACCGTTGCCTCAGCCCGTCCGCGCAGTGGCCGCAGGTCGCCGGCGAGCGCGTTCAGCCCGTCTGCGTCCACCACCACGGGCGCATCGAGCTCGCTGAGGAGCCGCCGCACCGCACGCCGGGTCTGCTCCGCCCTGCCCAGGCCCGGCCCTAGGGCGAAGACATCGAACCGAGCCGCCTCTTCCAGGACCTTCGAGGCCGCCTCCATGCCCAACACACCGTCCGCCGTCTCGGGCAGGGGCAAGGACATGGCGCTGCCGAGCGAGAGCTCGGCGACCAGGTTGAGGCTGCTAGGCAGTCCCAGCGTCACCAGTCCCGCTCCGGCCCGCTGCGCCGCCGAGGCCGCCATGCACCCGGCGCCGCTCATGCCGGGCGAGCCGGCCACCACCAGCACGTGGCCGAAGTCTCCCTTGTGCACCTCGGCCCGGCGCAGTGGCAGCGCAGACAGCCGCTGGCTCTCAGCGCTCATCGCCGCCCTCCCCCGACGGACCCCCGGCGGCCATCTCATTGATGAGGGCCGCCATGTAGCCGGCGCCGAAACCGTTGTCTATGTTGACCACCGCCACGCCGCAGGCGCAACTGTTGAGCATGGTCAGGAGCGGCGCCACCCCCTGGAAGCTCGCCCCGTATCCGACGCTCGTGGGCACTGCTATGACGGGCCGGGAGACCATCCCCCCCACCACGCTCGCCAGGGCCCCTTCCATGCCCGCCACGACCACGATGGCATTGGCTTCCTGCAAGCGCTCCACGTATTTCAGCAGGCGGTGGATGCCGGCAACGCCGACGTCGCTGATCATCTCGACCTCCGCCCCCAGCACCTCCGCCGTAACGACAGCCTCGGCCGCCACGGGAATGTCGCTCGTGCCGGCGGTGAGCACCAGGACCAGCCCCTGCTGCTCTACGGGTTCCTTCTGGACCACGATGCAGCGCGCCTCTTCCCGGTATTGTGCGTCCGGGCAGGCCTCTTTCACCGCCGCGTAATGCGCGGGATCAGCGCGGGTGGCGAGCAGCAGGCTGCTGCGTTCCAGGATGTGCCGGGCAATCTCCGCCACCTGCTCGGGCGTCTTGCCCAGGCACAGGATCACTTCCTCCCGCCCGCAGCGTAGCGCCCGGTGGTGGTCTATCTTCGCGAAACCGATGTCCTCGAAGGGCAGGTAGCGGAGCGCCCGCAGGGCCCCCTCCACCGTCGTGCGTCCCTCGCTCACCTCTTGCAGCAGGCTCCTGATGCGACTCCGTTCCATGCGGGTCCTCCCTACGGTGTGCGGCTCACGGCCGGGCTTCAACCGAGAGTGGGGCAGTCCTGCCGGCCGCATGAAGGTGGTAGGCCAGCCCGGCCACCATGGCGGCGTTGTCCCCGCACAATTCCGGCGGCGTCAGCACCACCGGAAGGCCCAGGGGCGACAGCTCACTGAGAAGCCGCTGCCTCAGCGCGTTGTTGGCTCCCACGCCGCCGCCAAGGATCACGCCCGAGGCGCCGGTCTTCTCCGCCGCCAGGCGCGTCTTGCCCGCCAGCACTTCAACGACGGCCTCCTGGAAACTCGCCGCCACGTCCGCCACGAACTGCGGAGTGTATGCGGCGCGCTCCATGTCTCTCCTGGAAGCGTTCTGGCCCAGGCAATGGTACAGGACCGCAGTCTTCACGCCGCTGAAGCTGAAATCGAGGGTGTCGCGGTCGAGCCAGGCCCGGGGAAGGCGAACCGCCTCGGGATCGCCGCTGCGGGCCGCGCGTTCGATGGCCGGACCTCCCGGAAAGCCCAGCTTCAGCACGTTGGCCACCTTGTCGAACGCTTCGCCAGCGGCATCGTCGGTGGTCGAGCCGAGCACCCTGTGCGAGAGTGGCCCCTCGGTGAGGTAGAGGACCGTGTGCCCCCCGCTCGCCACCAGGCTCACCGCCGGCAGGGCCGGTTCCTCGCCGGAGAGCCAGGCCCCGTAGACGTGAGCCTCCAGGTGATTGACCGCAATCAGAGGGAGGTCCAGCGCCCAACTCACCGCTTTCGCCGAGGCCAGCCCGACCAGAAGCGCCCCTATCAGCCCGGGGGTCATGGTGACGGCCACCGCGTCAACGGCAGAGAAGTCCAGCCCTGCATCGTCCAGCGCCTGCTGCATTACGGGCAGGATGTTCTCGATGTGGGCCCGGCAGGCTATCTCAGGGACGATTCCTCCGAAGCGCTCGTGCAGTTTGTCCTGGCTGCTCACCACGTTGGAGAGGATGCGCTCCCCGTCCTCCACCACCGCGCAGGCGGTGTCGTCGCAGGAGCTTTCTATGCCGAGGATTCTCATCCCGATCGCCCCGCCCTCCTTGCAGCCTCCCACACCTTCGCCGAGCGGCCCTATTCTAAAGCACGGGGGCCCACTTTCCAACTGAGATCCCCTTGCCGAGCTACCTCGTCTGAAGGACTGGGAGCCCCTTCCCCTTCTCCATCCGCCGGCCCCGAGAGCCCTCCGCTTGCAAACTCACCCCACCGCAATATACTCAAGAATAGGCGCCGTGGCGGCGCTGGGTTGCAATGCGCAGGGAGGAAATTGCGTGTCGGTTGTGGACGGAAAAAGGCTGGAGCCTTCGGTTTTCCGGATAGACCCCCGCATGCGCAGCGGGCGATACACCGACCGGTACTTCCTGAACGTCCACCACATCCTCTCTTCTCTGGCCGAGGAGGGGCATCGCTTCCAGGGGAAAAGCCCCATCCTCGGTGACCTTGACTTGCCCGAGGCGGGGGTGGACGTTGGGAACCTCGAGGTGGAGATGCAGTGCTTCGCCAGGCGCGAGCCGTTCGTCATCGCCTGCGGCGTGGACCATGCCGTCGCCATCCTCAAAGAGTGCACGGGCTGCCTCGACTCGGACGGCGAGTTCCACAATACCGCCTCGGCTCTGGAGATGGAGGCCGTTCTGGACGGGGCGAAGCTTGCGCCGTGGGCCCCGGCTCTGAAGGTGCGCGGGCGCTACCGGGATTTTGCTATCCTTGAGACGCCCGTCCTCGGCGTGCTGGCCCGCCAGAGCCGGGTCGCCACCAATACCTACCGGCTGCTGCAGGCCGCCGGCGGCAAGCCGGTCTTCTTCTTCCCGGCCCGCTTTGATATCCCTGCCGCGCAGAGCGCCGACGGCTACGCCTACAGGGTCGGCGTAGAGCGCTACAACATGGATACGGGGCACGAGCTGCCCGCGATGATCACCACCGAGGCCCAGGGCGAGTGGTGGGGTGGAGTGGGCGGCGGGACCGTGTCGCATTCCTATGTGCTGTCGTTTCTGGGCGACTGCGCCGAGTCAATGCTGCATTTTTCGCGTCTGTTGCCTGTGCAAGTGAAACGCGTTGCCCTTGTGGACACAAACAATGACTGTATCGGCGACTCCATGCGCACCGCGAAGGCAATGTTCGAGAAATATCTGGCACTGGTGAGGAAGGGAGATGCAGAGGAGGCGGAGAAGTTCCGCCTCTTCGCAGTGCGGTGCGACACGGCGGGTGAGGTGCGCGATGTGAGCGTCGAACCCACGGGCGTCGCGCGGCTCGACCGGGGGGTGGTGCCGCGGCTCATCAGCGGGCTGCGCGAGGCGCTGGACGGCCTTAACGAGAGCGCCGATATCGCCGACGATGAGCGCGAGGAGGCCCGGCGGTACTTCCAGGGCGTCAGGATCGTCGTCTCAGGCGGATTCGACTGCGAGCGCATCGCGTGGTTCGAGGAACTCGGCGTCCCCGTGGACGTATATGGGGTCGGTTCCGCTTTCCAGACAATGGGTTACAACGATTACACGGCGGACGTCGTGCGGGCCAG
>JAUWZH010000219.1 GCA_030615435.1 Candidatus Brocadiaceae bacterium
CGGAGCTCTCGCCGCGGCCTCCTTCGCGGGTTCCCCACCCCAGGCATTATAGCCGCGCGCGCGCTTCAGGGTCAACGAGGCGAAAGGTTGTCCGAACCGTGCAGTATCGCGTAGAATGCGCGCAGGAAAACGCCATGTTCGGGCAAGAAGAGGCGGCTGTTGCGCCGAATATGTGCAGTGCAGGATGCACGCTCGTGCCACTTGAAGGCACCCCATGGACAGTGAAATCATCAGGCTGCTGGAGTTCCCGACGGTGAGGCGGATTCTGGCCGGGTTCACCTCATCCGGGCCCGGGCGTGAGCTGGCGCTGGGGCTTGAACCCATGGGGGATCCGGAGGAGGTGGAGCTTGCCCTGGCGCAGACGGCGGAGATGGTCCGGGCGGCCGAGGGCGGGTTTCAGACACCTCTCGGAGGCGTGAGCGACGTGCGGGCGCCCGTCGAGATGGCGGCTTCCGGCGGGGGGCCGCTCGAGGGGCCGGTGCTGTGGCACATTGGCTGCCTGTGTCAAACGGCGGCGAAGGTCGGCGACGCGCTGGAGCGGCTCGCTCGGGCCCATCCGCACCTCGGGGCACTCGGCGCCCGGATGCCGCGCATCCCGGACCTGGAGCGCCACATCAAGGAGGCCATAGAGCCGTCCGGAAAGGTGAGGGACGATGCCACCCCGAAGCTGGCAGAGCTGAGGAGCCAGATCAAGGGGCTGCGCCGAAAGATCGAGGAGACACTCGACGCGCTCGTGCATAACCCCCACGTCAGCCCGCACTTACAGTACCACAACCTGAGCATCTATCACGACCGTTACGTGCTGCCGGTCAACGCCCTCCACAGGAGCAGCATCAGCGGCATCGTGCACGGGACCTCCGACAGCGGCGCCACGGTATACGTGGAACCCATGGCGACAATCGAACTGGGCAACAGGCTCGGCGAAGCCGTTGGCCGGGAGGAAGAAGAGGTCCGGGCGATTCTCTGGGACCTGACCCGTGGCGTGGCGGGCAGGCGCGACGATCTGCTCGGCGCTCAGGGGCTTCTGGCCCTCGTGGACCTGATCCTGGCGAAGGCCCGCATGGCGAAGCGCTACCGCATGAGCCGTCCCCTCATCGGGCAGGGGCGAACGCTGGAACTCCACCAGGCCCGTCATCCCACGCTGCTCTGGCTCACGGAGGGGCACGAGGAGGAAGAGGCGGCGCGCCGCGAGCCGGACTTCGACCTCGTCGCCCCCATTGACATCCACCTCGGCGACGAGTTCCGGGTGCTGGTGGTGACGGGGCCGAACATGGGCGGCAAGACGGTGGCCCTGAAGACGGTCGGGCTGCTGTGCCTGATGGCGCGGGCGGGCCTCTTCGTGCCGGCGAAGCGTGCCGTAATCCCCTTCTATGACGGCACTTACGCCGACATCGGGGACGAGCAGAGCCTGGAGCAGAGCCTCAGCACGTTCAGTTCGCACATGTCCCGCATTGTCCGCATCCTCGGCGAGGCCACCGGGCGAAGCCTGGTGCTGCTGGACGAGCTCGGTTCGGGCACCGATCCCCTGGAGGGGGCTGCACTGGGGGAGGCCATTTTGAGCCGCCTGGTGCGCTGCGGTTGCTCGGCCATCGTCACCACCCACCTGGGGCAGCTCAAGACCTTCGCCGCCGCCTGCCCGCAGGCCGAGAACGCCTGCGTGGAGTTCGACTCCGAGACCCTGCGCCCGACCTATGAGTTGACGATAGGCGCGGCCGGCAGCTCCAACGCCCTGGAGGTGGCGAGCCGCCTCGGCATGTCCCCTGCCGTGCTGAATGAGGCCCGCAAGCGGCTCGACGAGGTCTCGGGGGGAGCGTACGGCCGCGTGCTGGCACAAGTCCAACAGGCAAGCGAGGATACGGAAAAGCGCCGGCGGCGCGTCCAGTGGCTCGAAGAGGAGGCCCGAAGGCTCAAGAAGGAGTACGAGGGGCGGCTTGAGCGCATCAGGGAAGAGGAAGAGCGCACCGGCGCGAACGTCGGCCTGAAGATGAAGGAGGACCTGGAGGGCCTCCACAGGCAGGCGTGGCGGCTTCACGACGAGGTGCGTTTCAGTCATAAGTCGCTTGCCCGGAAGGTGCGCCAGATCCGCGACGGCCTGCGCCAGGCCCTCGAACGCACCGAGGACCTGCTGGCCGGACGCCGAATCCCGCGCCCGATTCAGCCGGGCGATGAGGTCTACGTATCGAAGGTGCACAAGTGGGGCGTGGTCACGCGAGTGGACGAGGGGCGCGGCCGCGCCCTGGTCGAGGTGGGTGAGATGCAGATGGAGGCCGCCCTCGACGACCTGGTCCCCTGGGGCAGCACGCAGCAGTGAACGTCGAGTGAAGCGCCGGCCGCGAGCTGCACAGCCGCCCGTTGCTTGCGCCCAGGGCCGATTACTATTGCTCGGGCGCTCCTGAGCCAAAGCGTGGGCTTTCCGATGATCCGGATACTGTTCCTCATCACCGACTTCGACGGCGGCGGGGCCGAGAAGGCGCTCTACGAGATGGTGCGCCGCCTCAGCAGGGACCTGTTTGCGCCCCAGGTCGCCTGCCTCGGCGGGCCGGGCTATTACACGGAGAAGTACCGCGCCCTCGACATCCCGGTGCACCATTTCGGCCTGACTCCGTCGTGCGGCCTCGCAGCCGCGGGTTTCCCCGTCACTTTGATGCGCACGGCATTTCGCCTCGCGAGGCTGCTTCGGCGCGAACACATCCAGGTGCTGCAGACGTTCCTGTTTCACGCCAACATCCTCGGCCGGTTCGCAGGAAGCCTCGCCCGCACGCCGGTCGTGCTGGGGGCCGTCCGCACGGCGGAACCCCGGCACATGCACACCCTCATTGACGGCCTCACGTTCTGCCTGACCGACGGCGAGGTGTGCGTGAGCGAGGAGGTACGCCGGTTCCAGGCGCGGCGGGCCGGCCTGCCGCTCGATCGGCTCTTCGTGGTGCCGCAGGGGGTGGATGCTGAGCAGTATCCGGTGCCGGCCGCCCCCTTCGGCATGGGCACGCAGAAAGCCACCGCCCGGCGCCTGCGGGCGCGGGAAGCGTTCGGCCTTCCTGCCGACCGCCCCGTCTTCATGTTCCTGGGCCGTCTGTGCGCGGCGAAGGCACTGCCTGACCTGCTGGCGGCATTCTCGAAGCTCGTCCCTGGCAGAGAGGGGCCGGCGCTGCTGGCGATAGGCGGCGACGGGCCTCAGGCGGGCATGCTTCGCGCCGATGTCTGCCGGATGGGATTGTCCGAACGGGTGCGGCTGCTGGGTTGGCTCGACGATCCGCGGTCTCTTTATGCGGCCGCTGACTGCCTGGTGCTCTCCAGCACGGTGGAAGGAATGCCCCGGGTGGTGCTCGAAGCGATGGCCGCCGGACTGCCGGTGGTCACCACGGACGCACCGGGCTGCGACGAACTGGTCCTGGACGGCGAGACGGGCTTCGTGGTGAGGCGGGGCCACACGGAGGAGCTGGCGTCGCGGATGACGACCCTCCTGGAAGACCCCCACCGCGCCGCACGGATGGGTCTGGCGGGACGCAGGCGGGCCTTCGCCTCATTCAGCCTGAGAGGAACCGTCGAGCTCTACGAGGCCATCTACGAGAGGCTGCTGGGGGGCGCCTCGAAGCCCAACTCGCGCACGGCATCCCCGTACTCCTCCAGCACGTCATCATCCGAGATGAATGGCTTATAGGCCAGGCGCAATCGGAACTCGTAGCGGCGCCCCACTTCGTAGGCCGGGGCAGGAATAATCCACTCGAAGTCCCACGCCGGGCAGTCGTCCCCTTCCCGGAGGCTTGGCCCCCCGCCGCTGGGCGAGCAGAAGAAACGCAGCCACCGCGGCGTGTCGAACATCAAGATCAGCACGTGATCGCCGAGCCGCCCGTAATAGAACGGCTGGTCAAAACGCTCCTCGATGCGGTCCCAGTGGAAAGATCGCCGGCCTTCCACCTGCGGCCAGGCCTCCAGCTCTTCGTCCGGAATGTATGCGGGGGCGATGTTGCTGCCCACCCCGTGCTCGGGGGAGATGTAACGAAACCACCGCCCTTGTGAGAGGAAATTGATCCGCCTGTCCGTAGGGCAGTTCATGTAGGAACACCAGGAAACCTCGCGGAAGTCACAGTCGCCCCGTCGCACATCACGCTGGTCGGTGAACTGGAGCGTGTGGTCCACGTAGTACGGATTCGCCACCTCGTAGGTCGCGCTGACCTCCACTGGGTAATTCTCGTCCGCCTCGCGCACCAGGACACAAGAGGTCTCGCTGCGCGCCTCGAGCCTCGGTCCTCTGCGGCGGATGAGACCAGGGATAAGCCCCGCGTACGAGTTGCCGAACGCATTGAAGACGCGCTTCTTGGAGGTCAGGGACCAGAGGCCACAATACTGGGCGCCGCCGACCCCATCCCGGGAGGCGTCCCCCACGACGACCTGAATCTCGTCAGCCTGCATCAACTCGCAATGTGGCAAGGCCCTCTCCAGCTCAAATTGGCACCGAGAATTCCCTCGACGCAAAAAACCGGAGCGATGCACACAAAGGGGTAGGCGCTCCGGCGCTCCGGATTGTTGGGCCTCTGTGAGCCAAGTCCTGACGCCCCAGACTTTCTCAACCCCGTGCCTGGTTTCTGGACCAGTGCCGCATCGCTCCGGCACGCATATTCTACCCGTACGAGCGCGAAAAGCGAGGGAAATCCCGCAACGAGATTCCCGTTCTTCATGGCGCTGCGGTGCCCCGAATCGTCTTTGATCCGGCTCGGAACAGCAGGCGCTGGAAGCATCCGCAACGCCAACAACACGCCGCTGAGTGAGAACCAGGCAAGCGCGGCGCAGAACCGCAGATTCCCGCGCAATCCTTCGCTCGGTGGCCACAAGG
>JAUWZH010000084.1 GCA_030615435.1 Candidatus Brocadiaceae bacterium
CCGGGTCAAAGCTCACGAGGTGTGAGAGGCTCTTTCCCCTGCCGGTGACGCCATAGAGGACGCCTTCGGCTCCCTCGGCTAGGCAGTGCAGATCAGGGATATCGTTGCCGCGGCCGTGGGATACGACCTTCCCGGTCGCAGGATCAAAAGAGAACAGGTAGCCGTCCTCGGTGCCGCCGTAAACCCGGGCGGAGCTTGTGACGGCGAACGAGCTCGCGCGGGTAAGATAAGATTTGCCTCTTCGGCAGGGCAACAGGTTGCCGAGCAGCTCCACGTCGCCTTCGATCGAGATGCGAATCAGCTCCCCGTCTTTGCCGGATGCATAGAAACTGTTATCCGGGGCGCCGCATAGGGTCTTTGAGAAGGCTTCTCCTTCCTCGGAGACACAGGGGAGGGTCCGTGTCGTGCGGCCCTTCAGATCCAGCAGGCAAATGCGTCCGGTCTTGTCACCAACAGCGGCCAAGGTCCGCTTGTCCCACGAAATCGCCAGTCCCGCGACGCCGTCGTTCCTGAACGGTGCCCTGAGCAGTTTGATGGACCCTGTGCTATCATTATACCTGGTGAACGCGCCCTCTTTCGTGTCATACGTGAACAGCGGGTCTCCTTTTCCGCGGCCCGCGCCGTAGACAATCCCGTCCCTATCAATTACAAGGTCTTCCGCTACTGCCTTGACCCCTTTGATCTCGCCGATGTCGATCACGAGAAACGGTCTGGGCATCCAGAACATGCAGGCCTGTTTCCCCGAGGTGGCGCCGTACAACTCGCCGTCCTGGGTCACGGCCAGTGCGCTGACGCTCGACTCATCCACCGGCAGGATACCCGGCGGCGGATAGGCCAGGCCCATGGCGTAGACGGCCCCGCGGCTCACATGCGGGCAAAGCACTGAGGACTCTCTCCTCTCTTTCTTCTTTATCTCCTTGGCTTGGCCTTCCCACACGCCAGTAACGGCGACTTGCTTGCTTCCGGACTTTTTGGCCATGGCTGGTGTTCCTTCAGCTGAACCGGGTTGGATCAATGATAATCATGCTGACCGGCCTTCTCCCGCACTCGCCGGCGTAGAGTTTGCCGTCACTCCCCTTGACGCACCGCCAATAGGCCCTCACCTCTCCGTTAGCGACGATCACCCCCAAGTCTTCACTGGTCCGGGCGCTGGGATCAAACCGCGCCAGGTGAGGTCCGTCCGCGCTCCCATAGAGGCAGCCGTAGAGCCTCCCGTCATCTGCAAACACGATTCCCTTCGGTATGCTCTCGTCGGAGCTCGGCAGGTAAGGGCCCAGGTCATCAATCCTCACCTGTCCTGCGGCGACGGGCTCGAAGCGGAACAGATTCGGCACCGCGTATCCGACGCCATAGATAAACCCTTCAGGCCCCAGTGTCGCGTCGCACATGCAGTTGTATCTCCCGCTGGAGTCGCGGCGCCCGGGTATGCGGCTTGCCAGGGTTTCCGACGAACGCTTCCGCAAGTTGATTCTCACGATGTATCCGTAGCTGTCCGAAGTGTACGCATATCCCTTGCCGTCGAGGATCAGACACAACGGATAGCCCTCGGAAATCCTGCCTGCGTCCACAAAGCCAGTGCCGTCCTTCTCGATGAAGAAGAGGCGTGCCCTTGGATAGGTAACGCCCACAAGGCGGCCCAGGGACTCGTCCAGTTCAAGCGCGGGAATGCCCTGATTGGGGAAGGGGATTCCGTAGTCGGTGAAAGCACCGGTCCTCGGATCGTAACGGAACAAATGAGCGCCGGTGAACGATTTCCCCAAGTCGTTCCACGTGGTGATGGGATTCCAGATGGTGTCACCGAGCGGCGGGGTGGTGCAGTGGGTCGCTGCGTACACAGTGCCGTCGGCGGAGGGACAGAGCGCGAAATGCACCTTGCCGTGCGCAGCGTGCCCGTCGGCTGGGTCTTCCCCAATAGCCCTGGCTACGTCGAGCGTATGTGTCAGTGCTCGGGTGTTGACGTCGTAGGCGTAGAGGTGCGCCGTTCCTCCCCCCGTCTGTTCACAGCAAACCGAAATGTGGACCAGACCGCCGGGGCCGCTGGCGATTGCCCAGCAGGTTTCGTGCAACGGGTGGTCAGTGAAAGTAATGCACTGAATAGCGCTGGGGGGTTTCTTCTTGCCGCTTTTCTTGGTCCGGGACAAGGCCGTTCTCCCTTAATGGCGCTCGGACTTATTGCAGGCATCTCAGGGACACGACACTATTGCGAATGGCCGAACAAGTATCTGGCCTATGGATGGGGTGCTGCCTCAGCGGTCCACCAGGGTGCCGCGGCCGCCTGAAAGTTGGCGCATGAATTTGGTTTTCATGCTTGGGCGCTCACAATTACGTGAGCAGGCAAGTCAACTCCCTTATGGCTCAAAGACCCCCCTCGTATCTGTAAGATATGCCACCCGCATCCCGAGGATCTGAGCAACCTTCTCCAGTTCCGCACTGATCTCAGCGTGCACGAGGGCGAAATGATGACAAACCCCTAACCTGGCGATCTGCGCGAAATACTCGGCAAGGCCATTCCGGGGCTTGAAGACTGTATGTTCGTAGTGGACGGATAGTGGCTCCAGGTCCACGGACTCGCCGCACGCGATCCGCATCTCATATGCCTCCGGCCCGCGATGGAATGTCAGAAGGGTGGCTGGTCCCGCCTTAGTGATGAACTCAGGAAACACGCCGTTGTGAGGTGCGCCGGCGGTCCCGTCAAAGTTGATGTACTGTGTCCCGCGCAACTTCGGGCGGGTATTATCTTTGGCCATGCTGAAGCCGGCTGACCCTCCTTCGTGACCGCCCAGGATCCAGTTGTTCTCCTCGTCAAAGCAGAGCTGTTCCCAGAAATGGACCGGCTTCCCGACGATTTCCTTAATGATAAGCCCGGCCACCGCTACCGATAGATCACCTTCCGTGGTAACAACGATCCCTTGGTCAATCAACCGAGCCATTCCGACACAGGGCATGGTCCCGGTGTGAGGAATCAACCCGGCCGAAAAGTCAACGGCAAGGGCATCCACCTTGTGTTTCTTCACCAGTCGTTCCAACGCCAGCGCCTGACGGGCTGCCTGCTCCACTTCTTCCCTTGACGGTTCGACCACTTCGTACTTCTCGTATAGTTCTTCAACCAGCGCTCTGTTGTCTTTGTCAGAGACAGCTTTCATCTCGTTAATCAGATCAACGATGTAGAGGTAATCAATGCGTATCCCCGTTTGCCCCATCATCTTTGTTTCATCGGGAAAAGTATCGTACATCGGCACCCCGAGGCTGCGATGGGGAAGGAAAGTCACCAGCTTTCCTTTGAGATTCCGGACTGCTCTGGCTGCCCGGGCATACTCTCCAATCTCGCGAAGCGCACGCGGGTTCCTCAGTCCACCAAAGACAAAACCGAACCGCAAGTGCGGTTTCATCCGCTTGAGCGTTCCCGGAAGCTGCACGGCGCTGTTGACTCCCCATGAGCGCGCGGCATCGGTGAGGTCAAACTCTCCGGCAAAACTGCTGAACCCCTGCGATAGGAAAAGGACAGGGAAGATATCACCAATCTCTTCTATGAACACAATGGACATCCCATCGTCCACATATGTGGCATGGTACATCAATGCCAGGTCAACGCCCTCTTCACGGAGTATCTTTCCGATCCGCGACGAGTCGGCGACGTTCTCTGCCAGTCCCGGATAGACGACCTGAAACTCTTTTTCCAACGCTGCCGCCAGGCCTCTTGCGTCTTTGTCAATCTTATTTGGCAGATCCTTCATCCCCGTGTCTTTCCAGTACGTCTCGATACCTCCCGCAAACAGTCCGACCTTCGCCTTCATGTTTTCTCTCCGTGTTCCAGGCATGGTGCGCCTTCTCTTGCACAAGTGACGCGCACCCCCGCGAAGCTGCGAACGAAGAGCCCGGCTCCGGTCCCGCCGGGTCGTTACTTTTTCTGCCTTGGGGTCCGTTCTTTGAGCCTGGCAGCGCGTTGCGAGCGGCCCCTGAGGTAGTTGAGTTTGGCGCGGCGCGCTTTGCCCCGGCGCTGGACCTTGATGTGCGCGATACTGGGGCAGTGCAGCGGGAAGATCCGCTCCACGCCTTCGCCCTGCACGATACGCCGGACGGTGAAAGTCTCTCGCACTCCGGAGCCCTTCCGCCCGATACAGATGCCGCTGAAGACCTGCACCCGCTCGTTGTCGCCCTCGCGGATCTTCATCCCCACCTCCAACGTATCGCCTGCCTTGAAGTCGGGCACGTCGCTCCTGAGGGAACCGTTCTCGACGGAGCGCAGGAGGTCCTGTCCCTTGAGCTGTCTGGGCTGCTTTGTTTCTGTTTTCTTCCTAGCCATTTTCTTGTTTCTCATCGAGGCAGGTCAAAAGGTCAACGCGCCTGTCTTGCGTGCGCAGGGCAGCCTGAGCCTTGCGCCAGTCCTCTATCCGTCCGTGATTGCCGCTCAGCAGGACTTCCGGGACCGCCATTCCCCTGAATTCGGGCGGGCGGGTGTACTGCGGGTGCTCCAGCAGCGCCTCCGAGAAACTGTCCTTTTGCGCCGATTCTTCATGTCCCAGGACCCCGGGCAGGAGGCGAACCACGGCGTCTATGATGACCATTGCGGCGATTTCCCCGCCGCTCAGCACGTAGTCTCCAATGGAGACCTCTTCGGCCGGGAGCCCGACCCTTATGCGCTCATCGAACCCTTCGTAGTGCCCACACAGCAGGATCAATCGGGGCGAACTGGCGAACTCTCGCGCCACTGCCTGCTCGAAACGCCTGCCCTGGGGCGTGAGCAACAAGAGGCGCCCCGGCCGCTCGTCCATGGCCCGCACGGCCTCATAGGCGCGAAATGCCGGCTCGCACCGCAGCACCATTCCCGGCCCGCCCCCATACGGGCGGTCGTCCACCTTGTGGTGCTTCTCCAGGCTGTAATCGCGGATATTGTGAAGATGGTAGCTCACAATGCCCTTACGGGCTGCGATCCCGGGGATGCTGGACTGCAGTGCGGGCTCGAAGACCTCGGGGAAGAGGGTCAGGACGTCTACGCGCATGTGTTCGCGTGTCTGCTGAGCCAAGTGTGCCTCCCGAAACCGATGCGCCCGCGCCATCCCTCAAGTGCGTATTCCAGCCTTTTTCAAGAGGCTGGCGACGGTCTCAGAGGGCTGGGCGCCCTTGCTGAGCCAGTACCGCACGCGTTCCTCGTTGATTGAGACCTTCTCCACGTCCCTTTCCTTGTGGGGGTCGTAATAGCCGAGGTGCTCGATTGCCTTTCCATCACGTCGGGTCCTCTGGTCGAAGACGCCGATTCGCCAGTGGCGAAGGTCCTTTCGACCGGCCCTGCTCAGTCTGATTCGTACCATTTTTCTTGGACTTTGCCCCGTGAATTGAGACGCCGGATCGTTTGTCTATTTCCTTCTTCTGTTCCTCTTTCTCTTCCTTTTCACCTTGCCGGGCAATCCCTGTGGGATGGCAGTTTCCACCCCTGTCAGGTCCTGCGGCAGGGCATCGGCCCATGCGCCCATGTCGCCCCGCGTCATCTTTCGCATGAGTTTTTTCATCTGTTTGAACTGTTTCAGCAGTTGACTGACCTGTCTTGGATCGGTTCCGCAGCCATCGGCGATTCGGCTTCGGCGGCTGGCTCCGATTACCTGAGGATACCGGCGCTCTTCAACTGTCATGGAGTTTATGATAGCCTCGACCCTGTCCACCTCCTTCTCGTCGAACTCCAGCTCGTCAATCTTGTTGCCCACAAACGGAAGATAGCCGAGGATATCGCGAAGCGGCCCCATCTTGCGAAGGGTCCGGATCTGTTTGCGGAAATCTTCCAGGTCAAAAGTCGCTTTCCGCAGCTTTTCTTCCAGGCGCTGTGCGTCTTCCTCCTCGATGACATCCTGGGCCTTTTCCACCAGGCTTACCACGTCGCCCATGCCGAGGATTCGATCGGCCATGCGGTCGGGATGGAACGGCTCGAACTTGTCCAGTTTCTCCCCGAGCCCCACGAACTTGATCTGCTTTCCGGTCACGGCCTTGATTGAAAGTGCTGCACCGCCACGCGCGTCGCCGTCGAGGTTGGTCAGGATGACCCCGTCGAACTCAAGCTGCCGGTCGAACTCCTGTGCACTCACTACCGCATCCTGACCCGCACGAGCATCGGCCACCAGGTAGGTGTAATCGGGCTTGACCCGATCGGCGATCTCCCGCAACTCGGCCATCATCTCCTCGTCTATGTGCAGGCGACCGCCAGTGTCCAGCACCAGGGGATTGCGGTGCTGCTCAAGGGCCTGCAGGCGACCCTTCATGGAGAGGGTCACGGCGTCGGCCCCGCGTTCACTGACCACCGGAACGTCGAGCTGCCGGCCCAGCACCTCGAGCTGTTCCATGGCGGCGGGACGCCGCACGTCCGCCGCGCAGAGCATGGGCGCGCAGCCAAGGCGCTCTTTCAGGTAGAGCGCCAGTTTGGCGCAGCTCGTGGTCTTGCCGCTGCCCTGGAGGCCGGCCAACATAATCACCGTCGGTCCGTCGCCGCCGAGCTGGATTTCGTAGTCCACCGGCCCCATCAGCCTCTCAAGCTCATCGTGGACGATCTTGACGATCTGCTGGGCCGGGTTTACCCCGCGGAGGACCTGTTCGCCGACCGCCCTTTGCGTGACGGCCTCTATGAACCCCTTGACCACGCGGTAGTGCACGTCCGCTTCGAGCAAGGCGAGACGGACTTCGCGGAGCCCGTCGCGGATGTTCTTCTCCGTCAGCCTGGGCTTTCCACGAATCTTCCCAAGAAAGCCCTCCATGGTATGGCTTAACGCTTCAAACAAGGTCCTCTGCGCCCCCTTGCGGTCGCGATCCGGCAAACTGGTTGTTGCCCGGCACGCACCGACCTCGCGATCGAATGCTGCTGGCATCTCTCATCCGGACAGGCAGGAAAACCCCGCCTGCGGCACGGAGGGTTCGCCCGTAATCCGGTTGTGCCGCAGACCCGTAGAGATGTGCATTATAGCAGAGAGCCTTCCAAATTCAAGCGAACCCAGGCGGGCACACAACGGTTCCGGCATCTGCGCCTCTGGTCATAGGAACCTACGCCAGTGAGGTTCACGCCCGGGCTGCCCGAGGCACTTGAGTTGCAAGGGTGGAGCAGCTCCCTATAGAATCGCCGGTGCAGGGTGTGGCGTAACACGCCACGTCGCGCGCCGGCCAGAAGGCACGAAAGCAGGAGAGGCAGCCGTGAAGGCAAAGTGCCCCCGTTGCAGCACCACCGTGGAGGTCGCCGAGGGCGGCGGGGAGGTGCGGTGTGCACGCTGCAGCCTGGAGTTCCAGGTCGCTGAAGGGGGCGGGGTCCTCCTCAGTGCCGGTGGGGTCAGCGGAAGTGAGCGGGAGGGGGCCCAGGAGGAAAGCGTTCCAGCCCTCTGCCCTGAGTGCGGCACGACGGCGCTCGTAAAGTGCAGCGCGACAGAGATCATGTGTCCCGGCTGCGGCAGGGTCTATCCGGTCCCGGACCACCAGCAGCAGGCAGAACGGACCCTCACCATCGGCATCACTGACCAGACGGCCACCCGCCCATCCCTCACCCAGGCAACCGTCGGCGAGCTCATGCGGGAGGACCCGACAGGGATGGCTTGGCTGCGCCAGAACCTGGGGGACAGGTATGACGTGCTGGAGTTCCTGGGACGGGGCGGAATGGGAGCGGTCTACAAGGCTCGCCAAAAGAGGCCCTCCCGCCTGGTCGCGCTGAAAGTCATGCTCGGGGGAGCGCTCGCCTCCGAGACCAGCAGGAGGCGGTTTCAGCGCGAGGCAATGGCGGCCGGCAGCCTTCAGCACCCCGCCATGGTCCCGGTCTACGAGGTCGGCGAGGTCTCTGGTCAGCCCTATTACGCGATGGAATTCGTAGAGGGGATGGACCTGCGCAATTACGTGCTCGACAGGAACCTGGACCGCCGCGAGTCCTGCGCGCTGATGGTCCAGGTCTGCCAGGCGGTGGATTTCGCGCACACGCACGGCATCATTCACCGCGACTTGAAGCCCGGCAATGTCATTGTGGACAAGGACGGACGGTGCCGCATCCTGGATTTCGGCCTTGCCCGCATCGCCCGCGAGGGGCAAGAAGGGGAGAGGAGCTTGCTCACCATGTCCGGGGACATCCTCGGCACGCTCCGCTACATGAGCCCGGAGCAGGCGACGGGCAAGCCAGCGGATCTGGACGGACGCACCGATGTTTACAGCCTGGGCGTGATGTTCTACGAACTGACGGTGGGAATGCCTCCGTACAACCTGGAGGGCCTGCACGGCTACCGGGCCCTTGACGTAATCTGCAGCGCCGAACCCCTCCGTCCGTCGCTCTTGCACCCGTTGTTTCCCATGGACCTCGAGGCGATCCTGCTGAAAGCGCTGGAGAAGCAGAAGCCGAATCGTTATCGCACGGCCCGTGCCCTGGGCGAAGACATCGAGAGCTTCCTTGCCGACAGGCCCGTCACGGCACAGTCTGCGACGAGGACGTATCGGCTGAAGAAATTCCTCTGGCGCAACCGCAGGGTTATCCTCGCCATCCTGGCAGGGCTGATCATCCTCAGCCTCGTGGGAGGCACCCTTGCCGCGATGTGGCGCGTCGCCGAGAAGCAAAGACAGCTCGCCGAGAAGCAAAGAGAGCAGAATGCCACTCAACTGGCAGCGATCTCAGGCGGTCTCCAGAACATAAGGACGCGGGTGCTGGAACTGGCCGCCGAGGGCGAGTGGCGCCTCGCCCATTACATCGCCGAACTTGCCGAAGGGGCGGTCCCAGACGGAGTGGGAATCAAGGGGCTCCTGAGCGAGGTGCACGATCGAGCTGCGCAAGAGGTGGACGCGCGCATTGCTAAACTTGACGCATCTATCCGGGTGCAGCACTATGAGGAGGGCAGCAAGCGGGCCGAAGAACTGGCAGCCCTCGCCGAGCAGCTCCCGTTTCCTCGTCTCAAGAAGATGGCCTACGAGAAGGGCCGAGCGTTCGCCGAGGATTGCTGGTCCGATCTTCAGGTGGTCTTCGACGAAGCACGCATTTACACGCGGGATTCCCAGGTAAAGTTTCTGGAGAACTACCTGGCGCATTTCGGCCACGGCCCGCATGCGGAGGAGGCGAAGGCCATGCTGGAACACGCCCAGGAGGCCCCGGAGGAGTATTTCCTGCAGCAGCGTCTACGGGCGGTCAAGCGGGAGATGGGCGCACAGAACTGGCAGGGTGCTGCCGTGGCACTGGAAGGCACCCGAGAAGCTGTCGAGGCGGCACAGACGGGTATCAAGGGCGATTGGCACGGCAAGTTCGCCGCGCTGCGCCGCGAGCTGGACCGCATCATCCGGCCCGCGACCATTGATCGGGTCGAGGTGCTTCGCGTTTTTGAGGGCCACGACGGAATGGTCAAGAGCCTCGCCTTCCGCCCGAAAGCAGACGGGCCGATCGTGGCATCCGGGGCGACGGACAATACGGTGAAGCTCTGGAACTGCGCGGACGGAAAGGTGCGTGAGTCCTTGCAGTGTCCCGGCACGGCGAGGAGCCTGGCTTTCTCGGCCGACGGGTCTGTGCTCGCCGCCGGGTGCGCGGACTCAACGGTTCAGCTCTGGCGCCTCAGGGAGGGGGGGGAACACTGCTGGGACTCCGGGCACAGCCGCCGCCTGCAATCGGTGGCCCTTTCCCAGGATGGAGGTCTGCTGCTGAGCGTCGCCTCCGACGGGGTGAAGTTGTGGGACGTGCTCTGGGAAGAACCCACTGAACTCCACGAGTTTCGCGGCGCGAAGGGGCCAGCGGTTCTCTTGCCCGGCGAGCATCTCGTGGCGGCCACCACAGAGGAAGGCCAGCTTGGGCTCTGGGAGCTCAATTCAAAGGACATGTCGCAGGCCCTTGCGTGCCCCAGCCTGCCCCTGGTGCTTGCGTCTTCTCTAGACGGCACGCTGCTCGCGGCGGGCTGCGAGGACAACAACATCCGGGTCTGGGACCTCCGGAGCGGCGAGCTTCTCTACACCCTCTC